>CAUQIK010000025.1:0-22513 GCA_963518035.1 uncultured Streptococcus sp.
GGATTTCCTTCTTCATCCAGAAGGGCATCGTAATCATAAGATGTAACTTGTGGCAAGTCCAAAGTTCCTCGAGCCGAGCAACCGTTCATAAAGCCAAAGTTTGTACCTCCGTGGAACATGTATAGATTGATAGAGCCTTGTTCCAAAACTTCTCGAACAGCATCTGCCAATTCTTTAGGATCCCGTGTGATAATCGGTTCTTTCCAACGATTGAACCAGCCGTCCCAGAACTCCATACACATGAGTGGCCATTTCTTACCATGCTCATCAAAGAATTCCTGCATCTGTGAAAAGTTATAAGGTGCCTTAGAACCAAAGTTCCCTGTCACAAAGAGGTCATCTTCGATTAAGGTTCCAGCTTTCAGAGTAGCTCGCCATGGACCATCTGATGTAAAGAGAGGACAGGTTATGCCACGCTCTTCCATCAGCTGTCGAATGGCTCTTAGATAAGCCTTATCTTCGCCATAAGAACCATACTCATTTTCAACCTGCATCATAAGGATATTGCCACCCTTGTCCAACAAATGTGGAACCAATCGTGACAAGAGCTGATCATAGTAGCGACCGACAGCTTCAATATAAGCAGGATCTGAGGAACGAAGCCTCATATTCTTGGTTAAAAGCCAAGCTGGTAGGCCACCGAATTCCCACTCCGCACAGATAAAGGGAGAGGGACGAACGATAGCGTAAAGACCCAAATCTTGCGCTGTCTGGAGAAATCGCTCCAAATCCAGAGCTCCTTCAAAGTGAAACTCACCCTCACGAGGCTCGTGTAAATTCCAAGCTACATAAGTCTCTACTGTATTAAAACCAAGAGCCTTCAAGTTATAGAGCGAATGATACCAATCTTCTGGAGGAACCCTAAAATAATGAATGGCGCCAGATAAAATCTTAAATGATTTTCCATCGAGATAGAAATCATCTCGTATCTCAAATCGTGTCATATTCTTACCTTCTGACAACTAAAGTTTACGCTTTCATTTGTTGATATAGTAAATATATCTCAATATCCTGCATTTGTCAATAGGTTTTCACAATTTTTTTCATTTTTCACTAAATTTTACACAAAAAACTTATAAAAATCTTGTAATTTATAGTCATAACAACATTTTAGCACCATGTATAAAAATGTAGGTTTTTCTATTTATTCCTATGTAAATTAACCTTATAGCCTATTATTCTAATTTTTTTATTCAAAAGGCTACTATTCTTTCCAGTTTTATGGTAAAATCTTTAACGGAGAAGGAAAATCGAGGTGAAAATATGGCAATTCCAAAGTATCAATATATTAAAGATGAGTTAAAGAACAAAATCATTTCTGGTCAATTTGCCAGTGGAGATAAATTCTACACTGAAGCTGAATTGATTGCAATGTATGATGTGAGTTCTATCACAGTTGTCCGCGCCTTAAACGACCTTGCCAAGGATGGCTATATTGTCCGTCAACAAGGAAAGGGTACATTCGTTTCACGCGCACGCAAACACAAACTCGTAGAGTTTTCAGATGTAGAAGTTTTTGAAACTAAAGATGATAAAGTTACCGTCCTTTCTATTGAGCGTGGAAACAAACTAAGCTACTTAGAAAAACTTGGACTACGTGGTGATCAGTTCTACTACAAGATTGAACGCGTTCGCGAAACAGGTGGTGTTGTGTACATCTACCATACATCTTACATTCCAGAACAATACATCAACGCAAATTATCCAAATCTTGAATATTATAGCTCTATCTATAACCGTTTCAAATTAGATTACCACATTCACATGAATGATGAACATTTTGAAGAAATCAATGAAATAGCATTTCCAACTCCAGAACATGCGGCTTCGGTCCTCGGGGTCGATGAGCAATTCCCAACCGTTTTACAAACCAAGACTACTAAACTAGAGTCTACTGGTCAAGTTCTCGCTTACAGCGAAACTTATAAACGAGCGGATTACTACAAAATCAAATTCATTTCATGTGACCGTGATCACTAAGAAGAAAGCCTAAGCCTTGCTTGGGCTTTTTCTATGTTTATTATACCATATCAAAAAGGTAGCGCTTACCTTTTATAGTAGATTCTATAGTTTGTAGAGTATTTTATAGAAATAGGGCTAAAAAATTTCTACTAAATATATATATGTTTCTTTTCCAACCAATCTGAAATCTTAAGCTTAAATTTTATATTTTTTTATACTTACTATAGTTTTTTATCACCTCCTCTTGACTCTTATTAATATAAGAAATAAAATAAGGGTGTTGTTTTATGTAAACGCTATCAATATAAAATACAATCAGGAGGTTTTGCAATGAAACAAGAAAAACAACAACGTTTTTCCATTCGTAAATACGCTGTAGGAGCAGCTTCTGTTCTAATTGGATTTGCCTTCCAAGCACAGGTTGTTGCAGCCGATGGAGTTACTCCTACTACTACGGAAAACCAACCGACCATCCATACGGTTTCCGATTCCCCTCAACCATCCGAAAATCGGACTGAGGAAACACCTAAAGCAGAGCTTCAACCAGAAGCTCCAAAAACTGTAGAAACGGAAACTCCAACTACTGATACGGTAGCTAGTCTTCCAAAAACAGAAGAAAAACCACAAGAGGAAGTTAGTTCAACTCCTAGTGATAAAGAAGAAGTGGTAACTCCAACTTCTGCTGAAAAAGAAACTACCGATAAAAAGGCAGAAGAAGCTAGCCCTAAAAAGGAAGAGCAGAAAGAGGCTAATTCTAAAGGGTCGGATACAGACAAGACTGATAAGTCAGAAGCTAACACGGATAAACCAGCCGAAAAAGATGCTAAAAAAGATGAAACGAAAGCAGATGCTGATAAACCAGCAACAGAGGCAGGAAAGGAAGGTGCTGCAACTGAGAATGAAAAATTAGCTAAACGAAAAATCGTTTCAATTGATGCCGGACGTAAATATTTCTCACCTGAGCAGCTCAAAGAAATTATCGACAAGGCTAAAGAATATGGTTACACAGATCTTCATCTCTTGGTAGGTAATGATGGTCTCCGTTTCATGCTGGATGATATGTCTATGAAAGTGGGCGATAAAACCTACTTTAGTGATGATGTCAAACGCGCCATTGAAAATGGAACAAATGCTTATTACGATGATCCAAATGGTAACCACCTCACTGAAAGTCAGATGACAGATTTGATTAATTATGCCAAAGATAAGGGAATTGGTGTGATTCCAACTGTCAATAGTCCTGGACATATGGATGCTATTCTCCATGCTATGAAAGAACTTGGCATTGAAAATCCTAACTTTGATTATTTTGGTAAAAAATCAGAACGAACTGTTGACTTAAACAATAAACAAGCAGTCGATTTCACAAAAACTCTGATTGACAAATACGCTAACTACTTCTCTAACAAATCTGAAATTTTCAATATTGGACTAGATGAATATGCCAATGATGCGACAGATGCTAAAGGTTGGAGTGTGCTTCAAGCTGATAAATATTATCCAAATGAAGGTTACCCTGAAAAAGGATATGAAAAATTCATCTCTTACGCTAATGACCTCGCTCGTATTGTAAAATCTCACGGTCTCAAACCAATGGCCTTTAACGACGGTATCTACTACAATAGCGACACAAGCTTTGGTAGTTTTGACAAAGACATTATCGTTTCTATGTGGACTGGTGGTTGGGGAGGCTACGACGTTGCTTCTTCTAAACTACTAGCTGAAAAAGGTCACCAAATCCTTAATACCAATGATGCTTGGTACTACGTTCTTGGACGAAATGCTGACGGCCAAGGTTGGTACAATCTCGATCAGGGGCTCAATGGTATTAAAAACACACCAATCACTTCTGTACCAAAAACAGAAGGAGCTGATGTGCCAATCATCGGTGGTATGGTAGCTGCTTGGGCCGATACCCCATCTGCACGTTATTCACCATCTCGCCTCTTCAAACTCATGCGTCATTTTGCAAATACCAACGCTGAATACTTCGCAGCCAACTATCAACCTGCAGAAAAAGCACTAGAAACT
Source organism: uncultured Streptococcus sp. (assembly GCA_963518035.1). Lineage (GTDB taxonomy): Bacteria > Bacillota > Bacilli > Lactobacillales > Streptococcaceae > Streptococcus. The sequence continues at coordinate 3,994 of CAUQIK010000025.1, forward strand.
ATACCAAAAGACTCTAACCGCTATACTGCTGAAAGTTTTGCTGCTGTCAAAGAAGCTGAAAAAGCCATCCGTTCACTCGATAGCAACCTCAGTCGTGCTCAACAGGATACGATTGATCAAGCCATCGCAAGCCTTCAAGATGCTATTAAAAACTTGGCTTTAACTCCAGAAGCACAAAAAGAAGAGGATGCTAAACGCGAACTTGAAAAACTGAATAAGAAAAAAGTCATTTCCATCGATGCAGGTCGCAAATACTTCTCTCTAGATCAACTCAAACGCATCGTAGACAAGGCAAGTGAGCTCGGCTACTCAGATGCTCACCTCCTTCTAGGAAATGATGGCCTTCGCTTCCTACTCGATGATATGACCATTACTGCCAACGGAAAAACCTATGCTAGTGATGACGTTAAAAAAGCTATTATCGAAGGAACGAAAGCTTACTACGACGATCCAAACGGTACTGCACTGACACAGGCAGAAGTGACAGAGCTTGCTAAATATGCTAAGGAAAAAGGTATTGGTCTGATTCCAGCTATCAATAGTCCAGGACATATGGATGCTATGCTCGTTGCCATGGAAAAACTTGGCATCGCGAATCCTCAAGCAAACTTTGATAAAGTTTCAAAAACCACGATGGACCTTGAAAATCAAGAAGCACTTAACTTTACCAAAGCCCTTATCGGTAAGTATATGGATTACTTTGCTGATAAATCAAAGATATTCAACTATGGTACAGATGAATATGCCAATGATGCGACCAACGCCCAAGGTTGGTACTACCTCAAATGGTATGGACTATATAACAAGTTCGCAGACTATTCTAACAGCCTTGCTGCTATGGCCAAAGAAAGAGGGCTACAACCAATGGCCTTCAACGATGGCTTCTACTATGAAGACAAGGATGATGCTGAATTCGATAAGGATGTCTTGATTTCTTACTGGTCTAAAGGCTGGTGGGGCTACAACCTTGCTTCACCTCAATATCTAGCAAGCAAGGGTTATAAGTTCTTGAATACCAACGGTGACTGGTACTACATTCTCGGCCAAAAACCAGAAGATGGTGGTGGTTTCCTCAAAAAAGCTATTGAGAATACTGGAAAAACACCATTCAATCAACTAGCTTCTACCAAATATCCTGAAGTTGACCTTCCAACAGTTGGTAGTATGCTTTCAATCTGGGCAGATAGACCAAGCGCTGAATACAAGGAAGAGGAAATCTTTGAACTCATGACTGCCTTTGCAGACCACAACAAAGACTACTTCCGTGCCAATTATAATGCTCTCCGCGAAGAATTAGCTAAAATTCCTACAAACTTAGACGGATACAGCACAGAGAGCCTAGCTGCACTCAAGGCAGCAAAAGATGGACTAAACCTTAATCTTAACCGTAGCAAACAAGCTGAACTAGACGCACTAGTAGGTAAGCTCAAGTCCGCTCTTCAAGGTCTCAAACCAGCTGCAACTCATTCAGGAAGCCTAGATGAAAATGAACTAGCTGCTAACGTTGAAACCAAACCTGAACTAGTTGTGAAGACAGAAAGCATTCCATTTAAAGTCATTCGAAAAGAAAATCCGAATCTCCCAGCAGGCCAAGAAAAAGTTGTTAAAGCTGGAGTTCTAGGTGAACGCACTTCTTACGTATCTGTTCTTACTGAAAATGGAAAGGCTAGTGAAACCGTTCTAGATAGTCAAGTAACCAAAGAACCTATCAATCAAATTGTGGAATTTGGAGCACCAATTACACATGTCGGCGATGAGAATGGCCTTGCTCCAATCGCAGAAGAAAAACCTAGATTAGACATTCCTAAGGAAGAGCCTAGCCGAACAGAAACTCCTTTCAAAGTAGTTGTTGAAAGCGGGCCTAAGGCTGAATCTAACTCTGCTAACGGAATCACTCATCAATTAGCAGATGGTAAAAATAGTAAACCTGGATGGAAATTAATTGAAAGCAAATGGTATTACTATGATCATGCAGATAAAGTGAAGACCGGTTGGGTTAAAGACGGAGCATGGTACTACCTAGATGAGTCTGGTGTAATGAAAACTGGTTGGCAGAAAGTAAATGGTACATGGTATTATCTTGATAACTCAGGTGCTATGCAAACTGGTTGGATCGATCAAGGTGGATCATGGTACTATCTCAACGACTCAGGTGCCATGCAAACTGGTTGGGTCAGCCAAGGAGATACATGGTATTATTTTGACAATTCAGGTACAATGAAAACCGGTTGGTTCCAAGTTGGAGATAAATGGTATTATTCATACCCTTCAGGAGCCTTAGTTGTCAACACAACAATTGATGGCCACGCTGTAAATGCTGACGGCGAATGGATTCAATAAGATGAAATGAAAGATTTACATCCAGAGACCTAATGAGAGCTGAGTATAAAACTCAATTTCAGAAGAAAAAGAAATAAACCGCATATTATCAGGTGTTGACATACCTTGATAATATGCGGTTTTATGATTTTAAAGAGACTGGATACCCAGCCTCTTTTTTTAATTAATCACCCAGTCCAAGACGTTCAAAGATATCATCCACTCGTTTGGTGTAGTATGCAGGGTTGAAGATTTCATCGATTTCTTCTTGTGTGAGGCGTGATGTTACTTCTGGATCTGCCTCAAGAAGTGGTTTAAAGTCTACTTGATTGTCCCAAGAGTAGGCTGTTTTTGGTTGCACCAAGTCATAAGCTTGCTCACGGGTCATCCCTTTCTCAATCAAGGTCAACATAGCCCGTTGGCTAAAGATAAGACCAAATGTCGAGTTCATGTTGCGAATCATATTTTCTGGGAAGACTGTCAGGTTCTTGACGATATTTCCAAAACGGTTAAGCATGTAATCAATCAAGATGGTCGTATCTGGTGTGATGATGCGCTCAGCTGATGAGTGAGAGATGTCACGTTCGTGCCAGAGAGCTACGTTCTCATAGGCCGTAATCATGTGACCACGGATAACACGCGCCAAACCTGTCATATTTTCAGAACCGATAGGGTTGCGTTTATGAGGCATAGCAGATGAACCTTTTTGACCTTTGGCAAAGAACTCTTCCACTTCGCGTTGCTCAGATTTTTGTAAACCACGAATCTCAGTCGCCATACGCTCGATAGAAGTCGCGATGCTAGCAAGAACTGCAAAGTACTCAGCGTGAAGGTCACGAGGAAGGACCTGTGTAGAGATTTCTTGAGCACGAATACCCAATTTGTTGCAGACGTATTGCTCTACGAATGGTGGGATGTTGGCAAAGTTCCCAACCGCACCAGAAATCTTACCAGCTTCCACACCAGCAGCCGCATGCTCGAAACGCTCGATATTGCGCTTCATTTCGCTGTACCAAGTCGCCAATTTAAGACCAAAAGTTGTCGGCTCAGCGTGCACACCGTGGGTACGACCCATCATGATGGTGAACTTGTGCTCCTTAGCCTTATCAGCGATGATGTTGGTGAAGTTTTCAAGGTCACGACGGATGATGTCGTTGGCCTGCTTGTAGAGGTAACCGTAGGCCGTATCCACCACGTCAGTAGAAGTCAAACCATAGTGAACCCACTTGCGCTCTTCACCAAGCGTCTCAGAAACCGCACGTGTGAAGGCAACCACATCGTGACGAGTCTCTTGCTCAATCTCCAAAATACGGTCGATGTCAAAGTCCGCTTTCTCGCGAATCAAAGCCACATCTTCCTTAGGGATTTCCCCCAACTCAGCCCATGCCTCGTCAGCCAAGATTTCCACCTCAAGCCAAGCACGGTATTTATTTTCTTCACTCCAAATATTCGCCATCTCAGGGCGAGAGTAACGGTCGATCATGATTAAGATATTAAGGGCGTTAAACGGACACAGTCAAAATAGGAGTTTAGACGAAGAAGCGATTGCTTCTAGGAAAAACGATCTTTTTTACCAAATCCGTAGCCCGTATTCAGTTTAGAAAATACGGTACCCTTGTTCCTTTCTTTTTTTAATTATTTATTGCTTCTCTACGATTAAAAAATCGGCTGTTATTACTGTTTATCTTCAATCTTTTTGGTCTGTCTGTATTCAAATGCTTCAGCATTTTCATTTTATTCTATAGTTAACTCTTATGAATACTTTCTAATTTTTATAGATATATAACCTTAAAATCCTTTGTGTTAGAACTACTTACATCAATCTTCAACTTTGGATACTCACTTCCTAGATTTGTTAGTGAATTTTTATAACCTATTAACATTTTAGAATTAAAAATACCAAAAATATTAATCCTCACATAAATTTTTTCACCCTCTTCTTCAAACTTAACCATTATTTCATTTGAACGATTATTCCCCATATATAATTTGGTATCTGTGGGGACTTTGATTAGTGTATTTCCTTGACATAATTGAACTAGAACTTTCTGTATATCTTTTGAAATCGTTTGGTTTAACCATTGCTCTCCTAGATATTTATATGCATATTCAAATGATATTTTCAAAGATAAAGGAAAGAATGCATACTTTAAGTACCCTTCTACTGCCTCATGAGGAAGACTAATATTATCAATTCGTGGAAAAAGCGGGACGTTATCAAAATCAATAATTCTAGTTTTTATCTCTTCATCAGTGCAAGATTTTACATGATTTTTAAAATATCCTAAATTAACATTTTTAGGAGCAAAAATAAAATTTTTGCTTTTTCCATATTTTGCTCTGAAGCCAGTTATATCTCCTGTATTGCTATCAGTCACCAGATTTCCTATAATTTCTGGAATCCAAAAGGGAATATCTAATTTTTCTAAACCAGGGACTCCGTTCCTTCCTTTAATACCTTTCCTATTACGAATAAACTCTAGTAATGGACTGTTTACAAATCTCGAATCAACATGCATTCCTAATTTTGAATTACAACCCACACATACATCGTTAAGTGTATTCTCCGAAAATCTTTTTCCACCTAAACTCTCAAGAATTATATGTTCTGTATTAAAGTCTTTTCCCGATTTTTCAATCGCACATATTATACATTTTTGATTTTTTTCATTCATCTCTGTTTCCCAAATCTCTTTTATGACTTATGAAATTATATATCACATACAAACGATAAAATAAGCAATATCAAATAAACCATTTTTTATTTCATAACACCCAAATCTTCTCTGATTACCCTTTCAAGTTCCCAACGAATATCATCCAATTTATTATTTCTACCATCGTTATATTCTAAAAATCTACCTGCAATAAAAGCGTTGTGCCAAGTAACATCAAACTTGACTAAGCAATTTTTTACGTCTTGACTGGCATACAGTTCAATAATTTTATCGTTTCTTCTAAATTGTTCATATCCTTTCTTAGCTAAAAAATACTGATTTTTGATTTTTTCTATTTCTTTGATATAGTATTCTCTATTCCAAATTTCTGTTTTGATATCTTCTTCATCTTGATAAGTAAGACCTTCTCGCTCTAATCGTTTTTGATAATCTTCCTTAATCTGAATTTCCAAAATTCTATTTACCGTATCAAAATCTTCTCGGTTAAATACTGGGGAAAACGGTAGGTTAGTCATAATATCATAGGGCGTTTTATTAGGAAATAAAGCAATAATCTTAAGTAGCTCATTGTAGGTTTCTGCTAACTTCTCTCCTTTATTTCTTTTTTCCTCTATATATTGTTCATACTTCTTATCTTTTTTCTCACTAAAATATTTAATAACTCCCCCGATCGCAACAATAATTGCTAATAGAACTCCAACTATCGTAGCGATGTGAGACAAATTTTCTAACTGATTATCTTTTTTTACAAAAGTGTTGACAAAGAGTTGAATCATAAATTCTCCCCATTCAATTTAAATACTATTCTTCCTCAAGATCTTCGTAAGCAAAAAATTCAATCGAAAGTTTTATAGGACGGCTCGTTAATCCAAAACTCTTTATATAATCATAGACCTCATCATCGCGCGTATGCTCTATTATTAGTTGATTATTTGTTCTCTCTACAATATGAATCCCTTCTGCATCTGGAATTTCTGGAATGACTACATCATCCGCATAAGTAAATGTTAGAGTAGTAATATCATCTTCAAATACATCATCGAATTCTTCTATCATTTTAAAAATCAATCCCTTTCCCAAATTCCACAACCCCATCCGGCGCATCACTAAACAAAGTCACATGCCCCATTTTGCGGTTGTGCTTTGCTTCTATTTTACCATACATGTGGAGGTGGGCGCTTGAATTTTCTGTGACATATTTTTCAGCAGCTTCAACGTGTTGACCGAGAACATTGAGCATGACGGCAGGCGCTTGGAGGTGGATTGCTGGAAGTGGTGCTCCGAGAACGCCCAAGATATGGGTGTCAAACTGGGAGAAGTCGCAAGCTTCAATTGAGTAGTGTCCTGAATTGTGGGGACGTGGGGCAATCTCATTAACGATGATGTCATCAGCCGTCGCAAACATTTCCACGCAAAGAGTTCCAGAAAGGTTCAGTTGTTCTGCTATTCGTACAGCCATAGCTTTGGCTTTTTCAGCCAAACTATCTGAAATGCGAGCAGGCACAATGGTTTTTGAAAGAATGTTGTTGCGGTGGATATTTTCCTGAACGGGGAAAACCGTCACGTCCTTGCCATTACCAGACACGATGACAGAAATTTCAAGGTCAAAGTTGACAAATTCTTCCAAAACACAGGCTGCTGAGTCGGCTAGTGCACAGGCTTCTTCCAAGTCTTCTTCTGAGCGAATGACCTTTTGACCATGGCCATCGTAACCACCGGTCGCCGTCTTGAGGACATAGTTTTTCGAGAGGTCGATATCTGCCAAATCTTGGCTTGAGGTCACAACCTTGTAAGGTGCCACAGTGACTTGAGCCTTGTTTGCGAGAAAGTCCTTTTCAAAAATGCGATTTTGGGAAATGCGGAGCAGGTCTGTCCCTTGAGGAAGCTGACCTTCTTTGATAACCGCATCCAAACCGTCAGCATCTACATTCTCAAATTCATAAGTTAGGACATCGCAACGCTCAGCCAGCTGACGAAGGGCATCCACATCGTTATAAGGCGCCACAATGATTTCCGCCACACGAGAGGCTGGGCAATCAGCCACAGGATCCAACGCGATAACCTTATGACCCATGTAGATAGCTGAGATCGCCATCATCTGACCCAGCTGACCGCCACCTATAATTCCGATTGTTTTAGATGAGCTCATTTGTAGACTCCTCTGCGATTTTTCCTTGCTCTTCTGCAAAATCTGCCAATGCTGTCGCGATAGACTGATCCTCTACTGAGAGGAGACGGAGAGCGAAGAGAGCAGCGTTGGTCGCACCTGCTTCACCGATAGCCATGGTTGCGACTGGTACTCCACCTGGCATCTGAACGATAGAATAGAGCGAGTCCACGCCACTAAGAGCACGTGATTTGACGGGCACCCCAATGACAGGAAGGGTTGTTTTGGCTGCGACCATACCTGGCAAATGAGCTGCGCCACCTGCACCTGCGATGATGACCTTAATACCACGGTTACGGGCTTCTGCTGCATGCTTGAACATAAGGTCTGGTGTACGGTGGGCAGAGACAACCTTCTTCTCGTAGGCTACACCGAAGCGGTCTAGGACTTCTGCTGTTTTTTGCATGGTTACCCAGTCGGATTTTGAGCCCATGATGATGGAAATAATTGGTTTAGTCATAATTTTTCCTTTTTTCTTCTTTTTTGATAATGGTCTTAGGTGGTGGGGACGGAAGCAAACCTTCGGTTTCATTCCTAAACTTTGAGCCTAAGGTCTCAAAGTTTCCCCGACCAGAACAGATACTGTTCTGGTCTTTTCACCACGGCAACCATTATCGGGTTTGGCGACTCAGTCGCTTTTGAAATTTTATTTGTTCGCCTTGCTTCCGATATCTGTTCGGTAAAAGAGGCCTTCTGTGTTTTGTTTGTTGAGTTCGCTGTAGATAGTGTTTTGACCGTCTTTGACGGTATCTGCTGTGGTGACGAGCATATAGACACGTCCACCGTTTGATAGCAGTGCTCTGCTATTTTCCGCAAACTTAGCCCCTGCATAGTAGGTGATGATGTCGCCTTCTGTCTTGGCTGGCAACTTGACACCTTTTTCATAGTCTAGCGGGTAACCATTGGATGCGACAACCACACCCAGAGTCACACCCTTATCTGTCCAAGTGATATTTGGCTCCTTGCTATCCAGAATATCCGTAATATTTTGTGCAAAGTCAGAGGTAAGACGAGGCAGGATAATCTGGGTTTCAGGATCTCCAAAGCGAGCATTAAACTCGATGACCTTAGGTCCATCAGCTGTCAAGATAAGCCCCGAATAAAGAACTCCCAGATATGGACGCCCTTCTTGGATCATGCCCTCTAGGACTGGCTTGACAATAGTCTCAACCGCTGTATCAACTACACTATGTGGTAAGTGTGGAACTGGCGCATAGGCACCCATACCGCCCGTGTTAGGCCCCTTATCGCCATCATAGGCACGTTTGTGATCCTGAGCCGTTGGCATGATGTAGAACTTACCGCCATTGACAAAGGCAAAGAGAGAAAACTCCTCCCCGTCAAGGAATTCCTCAATAACTACACGCGCACCTGAGTCACCAAATTTATTGTCCAAAAGCATCTCCTGAGCGGCTTCGACCGCTTGCTCGACTGTCTCAGCAACGACAACACCCTTCCCAAGGGCCAAACCATCCGCCTTGACCACGATAGGTGCCCCATGCTTTTCGATATAGACCTTAGCTTCCTCAAAATCTGAAAATGTGCCATAGGCTGCTGTCGGAACGTCGTATTTGACCATGATTTCCTTGGCAAAATCTTTGGACCACTCCAGCTCTGCTGCCAATCTTGTCGGACCAAAGGCTTTGAGACCAGCTGCATGGAAATCATCCACGATACCAGCCGCAAGGGCATCGTCTGGCCCGATAAAGGTCCAAGCAATATCGTTGACCTTTGCAAACTCAATCAATTTAGAATGTTCGGAAATAGAGATATTTACCAATTCCAAACCATCCAGAGTCATCCCGTCATTCCCAGGAGCTACAAAAACCTTTTCTACCTCTTTTGAATCAAGCAACTTCTTAGCAATCGCATGCTCACGACCACCCGAACCGATAACTAACAGCTTCATTTCTCAACCTCTTTTGCGAATTATTTAATAATATTATATCATAAACGTTCGTTTTAATCTTGTTCTATTCCGTTTTTTAAGCAAAAAAAGGAAAGAAACTGTTTTCTTCCCTCTTGTCTTCTTAATGTCTAAAATGTCTCACGCCTGTGAAGACCATGGTCAAGCCATATTTGTCAGCAGCTTCGATAGATTCTTGGTCACGAACGGAGCCACCTGGCTGGATGATGGCCTTGATACCTGCTTTGGCGATTTCTTCCACATTATCCGCAAATGGGAAGAAGGCATCAGAAGCAAGCACAGCGCCGTCAAGACGGTCTTTAGCTTGGTCAATGGCAATACGAACAGAAGCCACACGGTTGGTTTGACCTGGGCCAACACCAAGTGTCATGTGGTCGTTGGTGATGATGATACCGTTCGATTTGACGTACTTGATAGCCTTCCAAGCGAACTCAAGAGCTGTCGCTTCTGTCTCTGTTGGTTGGCGTTTGGTCACCACTTGCCAGTCAGCTGGACTTTCTTTGACAACGTCTTGGTTTTGCACCAGAAGTCCACCGACAACACCTGTATATTCTGCTTCCACTTCGCTAGCCTCTTGAGCATCAAATGGCAAAGAAAGGATACGCAAGTTTTTCTTTTTATTGGTCAAAATAGCTAGCGCCTCATCCGTATAGCTTGGTGCGATGATAATTTCAAGGAAAACGCCGTGCATCTTCTCAGCTGTCGCAGCATCCACCTCACGGTTAAGAACAACGATACCACCAAAGATAGACACTGGGTCAGACTCATAAGCGTAGTCCCAAGCAGTCTCGATGTCATCAGCCTGACCGATACCGCACGGGTTCATGTGTTTGAGAGCCACAACGGTTGGACGGTCTTTGAAATCACGGATAATACGAATGGCAGCGTCAGCATCGCGGATATTGTTGAATGACAATTCTTTCCCGTTGAGCTGTTTCGCTGAAGCAATCGAGTAGTCTGTTGGCAAAGCTTTTTGGTAGAAATCCGCGTCTTGTTGAGGGTTCTCACCGTAACGCATAGCTTGTTTGAGGTCATAGGTCAAAGTGAGCTTTTCAGGTTTGCTTTCCCCCACTTGAGCTGTGAAATACTCTGCAATCAAGGCGTCATAAGCCGCTGTATGACGGAAAACCTTGGCTGCCAAACGTTGGCGGGTTTCGTAAGTCGTTTCGCCGTTGGCTGACAACTCGTTAAGCACCACATCATAGTCAACAGGGTCTACAACAACTGTTACGCTGGCATGATTCTTCGCTGCCGAGCGAAGCATAGATGGCCCACCGATATCAATGTTTTCAACTGCATCAGCGTAAGTCACGTCTGGTTTGAGGATGGTTTCCTTAAATGGGTAAAGGTTTACCACAACAAGATCAATGAGCTCAATCTGGTTCTCCTTAGCTGCTTCCAAGTGACTGTCCAAGTCACGACGAGCCAAAAGTCCCCCGTGGATATTTGGATGAAGGGTCTTGACACGACCATCCATCATTTCTGGGAAACCAGTCACATCATCGATGGCAACCGTATCCACCCCAGCATTATCAAGGGTAACCTTTGTCCCACCTGTCGAGATAATATCCCAACCGAGTTTTTTAAGTTCTTGGGCAAATTCAACAATGCCCGCTTTATCTGAGACGCTGATTAAGGCGCGTTTAGTCATGTTATTTCCTTTCATTTTCAAACTCTCTACCTACGAATTTTTCGATTCATAAAGTGTAGGGAGACGATTACCAAGACTCCCAAAATTACTGTCAGTAAAAATCTCCCCCAATAGGGAATCTCTGGGAAGAAAAAATTTACCAGTAAACGTAGAATGATTGCCAAGGTAATCAAGGCAAGTGTTTCCAACCATTTTTTCATTTACTTGTCCAACAATTCTCTAATAACTTCTGGATACAACTTGTACTCTGCCTCATGAATCCGAGTTTCAAAACTTTCAATGGTATCATCAGCCAACCGTGGCACACGCACTTGTTTGATAACCTTTCCTGTATCCACACCTGAATCCACCCAATGAATGGTCACGCCGCTCTCAGCAACGCCAGCATTCCAAGCATCCTCAATCCCATGAGCTCCTGGAAACTCTGGCAGGTAGGCTGGATGAATGTTGATAATTCGGCCCTCATAAGCTGCTAATAAAGTTGGCCCAACGATTTTCATGTAGCCTGCTAGACAAACCAAGTCAATCTGGTGTTCTTCCAAGAGTTCGACAAGGGCCGCTTCGTAGTCTGCCTTGCTCTCAAACTCCTTGAGTTCAAAAGCATAGGACAGAACGCCGAGCTTGTCTGCACGCTCGAGCACATAGGCGTCACGATGGTCTGAAAAGACAAACTCTACCGGAAATTCTTCGGCAATCACCTGAAAATTTGAGCCATTACCAGAGGCAAAAACCGCTATTTTTTTCATTTGATGATGACACTTTCGTTTTCTTTCTTGACGATGCGACCAATTTCATAGACTGGTTCATCCAACAATTCCTTGACACGACTTACATTTTCAGGGCTAACTGCTAGCATAAGTCCCACACCCATATTGAAGATTTCAAACATTTCTTCGTGTTTGATCTGACCGTATTTTTCAAGGGCTTTGAAAATTGGTAAAACTGGAACCTTGTCTTCTTCAATCTCAGCAGCCAAGTCAGCTGCAAACATGCGAGGGACATTTTCGATAAAGCCACCACCAGTGATGTGGGCAATGCCGTTGATCAACTCTTCCTTGATGAGTGGCAAAACAGCCTTGACATAGATACGAGTCGGCTCAAGAAGAACTTCCTTGAGTTGCTTGCCTTCCAATTCTGGAAGGATTTCCTCACCTGTGTAATCCGCAAAGACACGACGGACGAGAGAGTAACCATTGGAATGAATCCCACTTGAAGCAAGTCCGAGAAGAACATCACCTTCCGCCACTTTTGAACCGTCAATGATTTGAGATTTTTCAGCCACCCCGACCGCGAAACCAGCCAAATCATAGTCATCTGCGCCATACATACCAGGCATTTCAGCCGTTTCCCCACCGATAAGGGCTGCTCCAGCCTGCACACAACCTTCTGCCACACCAGCAACCACTTGTTCTAGCTTAGCTGGTTCATTCTTCCCTGTCGCTACGTAGTCAAGGAAATAGAGGGGCTCCGCACCTGCAGCGATGATATCATTGACACACATGGCCACACAGTCCTGACCGATGGTATCGTGCTTGTCGTACTTGATAGCCAACATGAGCTTGGTTCCGACACCATCAGTTCCTGAAATCAAGACAGGCTCTTTAACCCCAGTCTTTGAAAGGTCAAACATACCACCAAAGCCACCCAGAGCTCCCATGACACCTGCACGCTCCGTACGAGCCACGTGCTTTTTGATCCGTTCAACAACTTCATAACCCGCTTCAACATCCACACCAGATTGAGCGTACGCATTTTTATTTGTCATTTTATTTTTCCTTTTCTTTAATGGAGGATCTATTGTCTATTTGTAAAAACTGGTCTTTTCTTCCAAACTTCGACGATAGTCTTCTTCATAATCGTAGAGAGGTGTTGGGTAGTCACCGTCAAAGTAAGCGACACAGAGACCACCATTTGGCGCATCTGTTTCAATACCAATTGAATCAATCAACCCCTCAACAGAAAGATAAGTCAGACTGTCCGCACCAATGATTTGGCGAGTTTCTTCGACCGTATGATTAGCTGCAATCAGCTCCTGACGGGTCTGGATATCAATCCCGTAGAAGCATGGATAAGCTAGCGCTGGACTACCAATAGCAACGTGAACCTCAGTCGCACCTGCTTCTTTCAAAAGCTGAACAATACGACGAGAGGTTGTTCCGCGTACGATAGAATCATCCACCATAACCACACGCTTGCCTTTTACAACACCAGAAACAGCAGATAGTTTCATCCGCACCCCTTGCTCCCGCAATTCTTGAGTCGGTTGGATAAAGGTACGTTGGGTGTATTGGTTCTTGATGAGGCCCATTTCATTTGGTAGCCCGGACTCTTCCGCAAATCCCATAGCCGCGCTGAGGGAAGAATTGGGCACACCGACCACGATATCCGCATCATGCTTGAATTCACGCGCCAATTGGGCACCCATACGTTTACGTGCCGTATGAACATTGACACCGTGGATATTAGAATCAGGGCGAGCAAAATAGATATACTCCATAGAACAGATTGCTAACTGAGTATCATCTGTATAGCTATCATACTGGATTCCCTTGTCATCAATGATCACAATCTCACCTGGCTTCAAATCACGAATCCACTCTGCACCAATGACCTCAAAAGCACAAGTTTCAGAGGAAACAACCACCGCTCCGTTGGCCATTTTCCCGATAGAAAGCGGACGGAAGCCATTAGGGTCAAGGGCAGCAATCAACTTGTCCTCAAACAGCAAGATATAGGCAAAACCACCTTTGACAAGGCTGAGCGCTTCCTTAATTTTGCCCATCAAGTTCGGATTGTGACTGCGACGAATGAGGTGAGCCAAGATTTCAGAGTCCGAAGTCGCGCTGAAAATCGCTCCTCTTTGTTCCAGTTCTTTCTTGAGAGAGGCTGCATTGGTCAGATTTCCATTATGAGCCAAGCCAAACTGCATATCGTGAAAACGGAAGAGGAAGGGCTGAATATTATCTACAGAAGCTTCGCCAGCAGTCGCGTAACGCACATGCCCAATCGCACCAGTTCCCGTCAATTTATCCAAATTAGCAGGATTTCTGAAGACTTCTGATAGAAGACCCATATCACGATGGCGCTTCAATTGTCCCTGATCGTTGGAGAGGATTCCTGCCCCCTCCTGACCACGGTGCTGAAGACTATGGAGCCCAAAATAGGTCAATTTAGCAGCATCTGGATGTCCCCAGATACCGAAAACACCACATTCTTCATTAAGAGATTTTACTTCGTATGTCATTTTATATACCTAATTTTTATTTGTGTAGCACCAAGAGCTAAATCTACATGACTTTTACATTACTGATACTATCTATTAGAAAATCTACAAGTCTTATTTTCCAGTAAAGTATTTAACCGCCGACGCGAACAGGTGCTGGTCTTTATTTCCTGGGATATTTTGGAAAAGACCGTCTTCATAACGTTCTGAGTGTCCCATCTTACCGATGATTTGGCCGTTCTTGCTGGTAATTCCTTCGATGGCATGGACAGAACCATTCGGATTGTACTTAGAGTCCATACTTGGTTTTTCATCAAAGTCAACGTATTGGCTAAAGATTTGACCATTGTCACGGAGCTCCGCAAATTCCTCAGCCGTCACGACAAACTTCCCTTCACCGTGCGAAACAGGAATAGCATGGATATCGCCCACTTGCACCCCAGCTAACCATGGTGAGTTAATGTTGGCAATACGGGTTTCCACCATCTTGGCCACGTGTTGGTTGGCATCATTGTAGAAGAGGGTTGGACTAGTACTGCTAGCATCTTCAAAGTTTCCGTATGGAAGAAGACCTGATTTGACCAAGGCCTGGAATCCATTACAGATACCGATAATCAAGCCACCACGAGCGATAAAGCTATCAATAGCAACACGCACTTTTTCATTGAGCAGGATGTTGACGATAAACTTAGCTGAACCATCTGGCTCATCCGCAGCTGAGAATCCACCTGCAAAGAAGAGAATGTTAGCCTTGCCGATATTGTCAACCATGGTTTCAACTGACTTGACAATGGCTTCTTCATTGAGTGTCACAAATGGCACCAAGTTGACCTCTGCACCTTCTTTTTCGAAGGCCTTGGCTGAGTCATATTCTGAGTTGGTTCCTGGGAAGACTGGGATGTAAACCACAGGTTTTTCAAGGATTTCTTTTGCTCTGATGACTGCCTTAGAAGCGACAGCTGGAACCTCGTCCAATTCTTTCGCTTGAGCAAATTCTGTTGGGTAAACTTCTTCCAGTTTGCCTTGGAAGGCACTGTCAAGTTTCTGTCCATCTAGCTTCACACCGTTGACAAGGAGTGTAAAGTCTGCACTTGTTTGACCGATTTTCTCTACTCCAGCAATTTCTTCAGGAGAAGTAAAGACAAATCCGCCTAATTGAGCTGTCAAAGCCGTTTCAAGTTCAGGCAAGGTCACCTCTGCACCGATATGATTTCCAAAAGTAGCAAGTGCCAAACTTTCAAGCACACCGCCGTATTTAACAGCTGAAGCTGCTGTTACTTTGTAAGCCTTTTGAAGGGCTTCAAACTGAGCAAAGTTAGACTTAATCAAGTCAAAATCAATCTCTGCTGAGAGTGCTTGGCCTGGGATGTAGTAGATGTTTTCACCAGCAACTTTAAATTCTGGAGAGAGCACCTTACGGCTATCTGCTGTCGTTACCCCAAAGGCAACCAAGGTTGGCGGTACTGTCAATTCTTCAAAGGTACCAGACATGGAGTCCTTACCACCGATAGATGGCAAACCAAGCTGAATTTGTGCCTCGATAGAACCTAGGAGAGCTGCTACTGGCTGACCAAAACGCTCAGCTTGTTTGTCCATGCGCTCGAAGTACTCTTGGTAAGAAAAACGAGCCTGAGACCATTTGGCACCAGCAGCAACCAAACGAGCAGTTGCTTCAATCACCGCATAGGCAGCACCGTGGTATGGAGACCATTCAGCTACATATGGGTTGAATCCTTGAGCCATGACTGACGCAGTATGAGTCACACCGTGTTGAACTGGTAATTTCTGCACAGATGCCTCAGTTGGTGTGAGTTGGTAACGACCACCAAGTGGGTGATTAACCGTTGAGCGTCCAACAGAGCAGTCAAAGATAGTCTGTAATCCTTTTTGACTCGCATGATTCAAATCAGATAGAACCGCAAGGGTATCAACTTCAAGTGTGTTAGCAGATGTTTGACGTTCTTCTGGAAGCTTGACATCTTTGTCCACAACTTTAGCATCGACAACCACGCGCACACCATTGGTATCAAGGAAACGGCGTTCCAAGTCTACAATCGTTTCGCCATTCCAGTGCATAACTAGATTTGGTTTTTCCGTCACTGTCGCCACGACAACAGCGTCAATATTTTCTTTGTTACATTCTTCAACAAAGGCATCTACGTCTTCAAGACGCACCACAACCGCCATCCGTTCTTGTGATTCAGAGATGGCAATTTCGGTACCATTCAAGCCCTGGTATTTAAGAGGCACCTTGTTAAGGTCGATTTCAAGACCGTCTGCCAATTCACCGATGGCTACACAGACACCACCAGCCCCAAAGTCGTTAGATTTCTTGATAAGACGAGTGACATTGCCATTACGGAAAAGGCGTTGAATCTTGCGTTCTTCGATAGCATTCCCTTTTTGAACTTCAGCTCCAGCAGTTTCCACGGACTCAACTGTTTGAACCTTAGAAGAACCTGTCGCACCACCGACACCATCACGTCCAGTCTTACCTCCAAGGAGGATAATGACATCACCCGCTTCCGGTTTTTCACGGACAACATTGCCCTTAGGAGCCGCACCGACAACAGCACCCAACTCCATACGTTTAGCTACAAAGCCTGGATGGAAATACTCACGAACGTAGGTTGTTGCAAGCCCAATCTGATTACCGTATGAAGAATAACCATGGGCCGCTGTTTTAGAAATGACTTGTTGTGGCAATTTCCCAGCGCGAGTTTCTGAAATCGGTGCGGTAATATCTCCAGCACCTGAGATACGCATAGCTTGGTAAACATATGAGCGACCTGATAATGGGTCACGAATAGCACCACCGATACAAGTAGCCGCCCCACCAAATGGCTCAATCTCAGTTGGGTGATTGTGGGTTTCGTTTTTAAACATGAGGAGCCATGGTTCTTTCACACCATCAACGTCCACTTCGATTTCAACTGAGCAAGCATTGATTTCGTCAGACACTTCCATGTCATCCAAACGTCCATTGGCACGCTCATAACGACCGAAAATAGTCGCCATATCCATCAAGGTTTGAGGTTTTTCAGAACGCCCCAACTCATCACGCATGGCAATATACTTGTCATAGGTTGACTGCAATTGCTTTTGGAATTTAGAAGCTGAAAAGTCGATGTGCTTCAACTCAGTCTCAAAAGTCGTGTGACGGCAGTGGTCAGACCAATAAGTATCCAAAACCTTGAGCTCTGTCTCAGTTGGCACACGTCCAATTGACTTGAAATAGTCTTGGATGAATAGAAGGTCATCTACTTCCATGGCCAATCCTTGCTCTGCCTTATACTTAGCAAAATCTTCTGCCCTATAAGTTTCAAAAAAATCCAAGTTTGGAATGGTCTTGTCGGACTCAGAGAAATCTTGCTTCGCAATGTCAAGAGTGATATCTTTGAAACGAGAGTCCACTGGGTTCAAGAGGTAGTTCTTGACAGCTTCCAATTCATTCACGTCAATATCCTTGTTCACCAAGTATAATTGAGCAGTATTAACTGTCACTTCACTAGAACTTCCTAGCAAAAGCAAAGCTTCCTGTGAAGATGCTGCACGCTGGTCAAACTGCCCTGGCAGGCTTTCAATAGCAAAGAAAGCATAGTTAGCCAGATCCGCCTGTACAGCAGCTTCGTCCAAGACATGGTCTGTCACCTGCTCAGAGAAAATGTGTTTCTCTGCAGGCGCAAACAAGTCCTCTGCCAAGTCAAATACATCATAGACTTGCACAATACGAATACTTTTCAAGCTTGAAAGTCCCAAGTTGTGCTGGAGCTCTCTTACCAAACTCTCTGACTTGACCTGAAAATCAGCCTTTTTCTCAACAAAAATACGTTTATCCATCAATCCTTATTCCTTTATTTCAGCTCTTGCAATGTTTCCAAATGACCTTGAGATTGTTATTTCAATTCTTGCAATTTTTCCCAAACAATCTCGTAAACGTCTGTTGGTTCTCCCAATCCTCTACGGAGTGAAAAGGTCTGGGGGACCTTTTCAGCCTGAGTCCTTTTAGTTGAGAGACGAAGGTTTTCCGTTGCTAACAGATTATTTCAACCCCTGCAACTTCTCCCAGACAATTTCGTAAACGTCGGTTAATTCACCTAGTCCCCTACGGAAAACATCCTTATCCATGTGGTTGCCATCCGCATCCCACAAGCGACAGTTATCTGGTGAAAATTCGTCTGCCAAGATAATCTTGCCATCCTTGTCAAAACCGAACTCTAGCTTAAAGTCAATCAATTTAAGCCCAATCTCAGCAAACCAGGCTTTCAAGAGTTCATTGATTCGACGAATTTCTTCCTTCAAGTAGGCGATTTGCTGGTCATCCGCAATCTTTAGGAATTTCACATGCTCGTCATTGATAAATGGGTCATCCAAATCATCATTTTTGTAGTAAAATTCGACAATCGGAGTCTCAAATGCAATACCTTCATCTACACCAAAACGTTTTGAAAAGGAACCAGCCGTGTAATTACGAAGCACGACTTCCAAAGGAATAATCTCAACCTTTTTATTGAGTTGTTCCGTGTCTGAAAGTTTCTCCACAAAGTGAGTCGCC
>CAUQIK010000026.1:0-21970 GCA_963518035.1 uncultured Streptococcus sp.
AGAACTAAATCCTTTACTTAAATTATTTGTCTAACTTTTTGGGGTCAGTACAAATGAGCTTTCTTTTTTTGTTGTAATAGGTATATTTGAAAATCTATATAAGAATATAATTGAATATATAAAATAAGTTATTATTTGATTATTTTCTTTGAAAGCGTTATAATAAATTCAAATATAATTCCAAAAAAGGGGTTTCAAAAATGGATAAAAAGAAAATGATTTTAACTAGCTTGGCTAGTGTGGCTGTCTTGGGATCAGGTTTTCTTGCATCTAATCCTTCAACTGTAAAAGCTGAAGATGCGCAACCTACTGCAACACAACCAGCTACTACGGATACTAAAGAGGCTTTAAAAGCTGCTTTTGAAAAAATGGAAAAAGCTGTTGAAGATAACATTAACAAAGACGACAGCATTAAACCAGAAGATAAGGCGAAAGCTATCGAAGAAGCAAAAGCTGAAATCGGTAAGGAAGACATCTTAAAGGCTATCGAAAATGGTGATTTAGATGCTGAAGATGTTGCAAAAGAGTTAGAAGATGACTTTAATAAAGCCGGTGTGACTAATCCAACTGTACAACCAGCTCCAGGTGCTGAGTTGGTTCGTAATGAATCAGGTGAAGTTACAGAAGCTAAGCCAGTTAATGGTGGAATTGATGCTGATAGTCAGGATAAAATCAATAAGCGTTTGGATGAAGAAAAGACAGATGCTAAGGATGCTGGCGAACGTGTAGAAGCTGCGAAAAATGATGTTGAAGAAGCAAAAACTATTGTAGAAGCCGCAAAAGCGGCGAAAGAAAAAGCTCAAAAAGAACTTGATAGCTATGCTGACGCTGATGGTGAACAAGCAGATCAATATAGAGAAGCTGCTCAAAAGGATCTTGATGCTGCAGATAAAGCTCTAGAAGCAGCTCAAGCAGAACTTAAAGCGCGTGAAGCAGACTTGAAAGCTGAAGAAGCTAAATTGGATACAACAATTGAAGCTCTTCAAAACAAGGTCGCTGATTTGGAAAAAGAAGTTTCTAAATTAGAAGATAATCTTAAAGATGCGGAAGCAAATGGTTCTGAAGATTATATTAAAGAAGGGCTTCAGAAAGAATTAGATGCTAAAAGAGCGGAATTGGAGAAGGCAGAAGCGGCTCTAGAAGCAGCTCTTAAAGGTTTGGAGCCAGAATCTTCTAATGGAGATGCTGCAATTCTTGACAAACCAGAATATACAGAACCTCAAACAGAGCCTCAAAAAGAATCAAACAAGGCACCTGATAGACCTGCAAAACCAGCTCCAGAATTCCCAATTCCAGCTAAGGTTGGAACACCAGGAAATCCAGCTCCAGCTTCTGAAACTCCTGCTCCAGTGTCAGAAACGCCAGCAGGCCCATCTGCTGATGCACCATCTACTGAATCCCCAGCAGCGCCAGCACCTGGAACAAACAGTCCAGCTTCAGAAGCTCCATCAGCGCCAGCCTCTGCAACTCCAGCTGTAGCAGGAACTAGTCAAGACAATACTTATCAAGCCCCAGCTGCAAAAGCTGAAGATAAGAAAGAACTTCCAAATACGGGTGGAAAAGATAATGTTGCAGTTGCATTCTTAGGATTCTTAGGATTACTTCTTGGATTCCTTCCATTTGTGAAACGTAAAAACTAAATCATATGATGGTATAGATTTTAAGTAATTGAATCTGAACAGGAGAGGAATCTCCTGTTTTTTTGTTTAAACTAGAGTTTTTATGAAGAATTAAGATATCTGAATTAAATTCAAAACTATAATTTGCTATAGAAAATGAAAAGAATGAAAAGAAAGAAAAAAGAAAGCTAGTAAAATATGCTTTATTTTCTTGGTAATTTTCCATGTTTTGAAATATAACATATCAATAATAAAGGATATATAATATAATGTATCGCTTGATTTCACTTAAAAAAAGGTTTATAATGTACATAAATATGATTCTTAAAAAGAGGTACACAGGATGAACAAAAAGAAAATGATTTTAACTAGCTTAGCAAGTGTGGCTGTTTTGGGGGCAGCTTTTGTTGCATCTCAACCGTCAGTCGTGAAAGCTGCAGAGGAGCCTAATACAACTACTACTCAGCCTGCTGGAGAAACTGGAGCTCCTGCAACTCCTAAATCAGAAGTTACAAGTCCAGAAATTAAACAAGCTGAAGCTGACGCTAAAAAAGCTGAAGAAAAAGTTGCTGAAGCTCAAGCAAAAGTAGATACAACTACTCCTGTGGCTGATGAAGCAGCTAAAAAACTTGAAACGGAGAAAAAAGAAGCTGATGAAGCTGACGCTGCAAAAACTAAAGCTGAAGAAGCTAAAAAAACTGCAGACGATGAATTAGCTGCTGCTAAAGAAAAAGCCGCTGAAGCTGACGCTAAAGCTAAAGAAGAAGCTAAAAAAGAAGAAGACGCTAAGAAAGAAGAAGCAGATTCTAAAGATGCTTTAACTGAAGCTTTGAAACAACTTCCTGATAACGAATTGCTTGACAAAAAAGCAAAAGAGGAATTGTTGAAGGCTGTTGAATCTGGTGAATTAAAAGCTGGGGATATTCTTAAAGAATTAGCAGATGATAATGAAAAAGCTGAAGCTAATAAAGAAACTGAGAAAAAATTAAGAAATAAAGACCAAGCTAATGAAGCTAACGTTGCAACAACTCCAGCTGAAGAAGCTAAAACTAAAGATCAATTACCAGCAGACATTAAGGCTGGAATTGACAAAGCTGAAAAAGCTGATGCTGCTCGTCCTGCATCAGAAAAACTTCAAGATAAAGCTGATGATTTAGGTGAAAATGTTGATGAGCTTAAAAAAGAAGCGGATGCATTAAAAGCTGAAGAAGATAAAAAAGCTGAAGCTCTTAAAAAACAAGAAGATACATTAAAAGAAGCTAAAGAAGCTCTTAAATCAGCTACAGATAACGGCTCTGATTCTGATATCGTTGCTTCATTGGACAAAGCTGTAAAAGCTATTGAAAAAGCTAAGGACGCTGCGCAAGATGCATTCGATAAAGCTGCTTCAGATACTAAAGTTGTTGCTGATGAACTAAACAAACTTACTGATGAGTACAACAAAACTCTAGAAGAAGTGAAAGCTGCTAAAGAAAAAGAAGCTAACGAGCCAGCTAAACCAGTAGAAGAAGAACCAGCTAAACCAGCAGAAAAAACAGAAGCAGAAAAAGCTGCTGAAGCTAAAAAAGAAGCAGATGCTAAAGTTGCTGAATTGCAGAAAAAAGCAGACGAAGCTAAAACAAAAGCAGATGAAGCTACAGCTAAAGCTACTAAAGAAGCTGAAGATGTAACAGCTGCTCAAACTAAAAAAGATGAAGCCGATAAAGCTAAAGCTGACGCAGAAGCTGAATTAGCTAAAGCTAAAGAAGAAGCAGAAAAAGCAAAAGCAAAAGTTGAAGAACTTAAAAAAGAAGAAGCTGAAACTAGAACTGCTCTTAAAGATGCTTTAGATCAATTAGAAAAAGATATCGATGCTGATGCTAAGATTACAAATAAAGAAGAAGCTAAAAAAGCATTAGGTAAAGAAGATATTTTAGCTGCAGTTGAAAATGGTGATTTAAAAGCTGAGGATGTTCTTAAAGAATTAGAAAATCAAAATGCGACTGCTGAAGCTACTAAAGATCAAGATCCTCAAGCTGACGAAATCGGTGCTACAAAACAAGAAGGTAAAGCTCTATCTGAGCTTCCAGCTGCTGATAAAGAAAAATTAGACGCTGCTTACAACAAAGAAGCTTCTAAACCAATCGTTAAAAAACTTCAAGATATCGCTGATGATATCGCTGAAAAAATTGAAAAATTAACTAAAGTAGCTGATAAAGACAAAGCTGATGCTACTGAAAAAGCTAAAGCTGTAGAAGAAAAAAATGCTGCATTAGATAAACAAAAAGAAACTTTAGAAAAAGCTAAAACAGCTCTTGAGACAGCTAAGAAAAACAAAGCTGACCAAGCTATCCAAGATGGATTACAAGAAGCTGTAACTAAACTAGAGGCTGCTGTTGCTACTGCTAAAACTGCTGCTGATGAAGCTCAAGCTAAATTTGACGAAGTTAACGAAGCAGTAAAAGCTTATAAAGATGCAATCGATGAACTAACTGACGATTACAACGCAACTTTAGGTTATATCGAAAACTTAAAAGAAGTTCCTAAAAATGAAGAACAACCTAAAGATTTCGCAGGTGGAGTAAATGATGATGAAGCACCTACTGGCGACGCTAAACAAGCTGATGAGGTTCCAACTGTTCCAAATGCTCCTGAATTCAATGGTGGGGTAAACCCTGCTGATGCTCCAACAGCTGAAGAAAAACCTGAGTTTAAAGGTGGAGTAAACGATGACGAAGCACCAACAACACCAACAACGCCAGAGTTCAATGGTGGTGTAAATGATGATAACGCTACTACTCAACCTAATAATCCAGAATTTAACGGCGGAGTGAATGATACAACACCTCCAACTGAGCCATCTAAACCAGAAGGTGAAGCTCCAGCTGAGCAACCAAAAACAGAAGTTCCAGATATTAAATCTGAAATCAAACGTCTTGAAAAAGAAGTTGAAAAACTCGAATCTGACGTGAAAGATGCAGAAAATGGTGCTGAAGATTATTTTGTAGAAGGATTGAAAGGTGAATTAGATAAAGCTAAAGCAGAATTAGAAGAACTTAAAGCTGCTTGGTTAAATCTTGTGAATGATAAACCTGAATTTGATTTATCAAAATTAAATGAAGGTAAATTACCTGAATCGAATAAAGAAAATACAGTACCATCAAGACCTGAAAAACCAGCTCCTGATTTCCCAATCCCAGCTAAAGTTGGAACACCTGGAAATCCACCGCGTGAAAATTCTGATACTACAGCTGTAAATGAACCTGCACTTGTACCAAAAACACCATCAGCTCCTGGAACAGATGCTTCAGCTACACCAACAGCTGAGACACCATCAACTCCTGCGGTTGCACCAACTGTAGCAGGTACTAACAAAGACAATACTTATCAAGCCCCAGCTGCGAAAGCAGATGATAAGAAAGAACTTCCAAATACTGGTGGAAAAGATAATGTTGCCATTGCATCATTAGGATTCCTAGGATTACTCCTTGGTGCCCTTCCATTTGTGAAACGCAAAAACTAATTAGTTGAAGATATAAAAGAGAAGGATTTATGACCTTCTCTTTTTGTGATATGGACTATAGTGAGAGTTCTGTTGAAAAGAAGAAAAAAGTGAACAAAACGATGTTTCAGATTTGTTCACTTTTATTCTATAAACTTACAATAGTGCCTCAAATTCAGCGACGGTCATGCCCAACTGCTGGCTGGCAACCTCGGAAGTCAGAAGACCTTGACGGACTAGATTTAATAGCATAGACAAACTTCCTTCAACTTTCCCACGCTCTAAACCTTTTTCTTCAGCTTGTTCCAAGGCATAGTCCTGTGCTAACAAGGCTTGTTCTTCGCGTCTACGCTGTTCACTAAACATTTTCCTGTCCTCCTCGGACCAGCTCTTGTAGTCTAGCAGTTGGTCTGCTTGGCTGATGGCTCGCTCGGGTTGCTGAGTAAAGGGTTTATTCCCGAAAAACTCTAACCACGGCTTGCGAACCTCGTCTTTGCTGGTTTCTCTGTATTTTTTTAATTCCAAGAATGCCATCTTGACTAGATGGTTTTCTTGACCGTTGTTTGTAATTGTTAAAACCTCACCTGTCGTATCCTCACGCATACTAAAGCTATGAAAAGCCAAGTCATCTGAGAAGTAGTTGCTATCCACGATTGCGATAGCGTATACTGGTGCGATGTGTTTATAGCTCTGGTGAGTATTGCCTTCTTGTTGGCGAACTTTTTCAAGGTTTTGATTGACCTGACTGCAAAGGTAAGCCCACAGGCGATTGATGAAAAAATTCTGATGATGCACCTGAATTTCAATGATTACCTGCGTGCCATTGTCCAACTCCGCCAAAACATCTATACTGGTATAGAAATCCTGCGCCGAGTAGGGCAGGGAAGACAAGACGTGAATGTTACTTCCCTCCAAAATGGTCACATTTTTTGCTGGTAAATCCAGCATATCGCGAATAAATTGACAAGTGATTTCTGGGTTGCTAAAGATTTTCTTAGCAACCAAGTCATTGGTCGGGCTGATGCCCGGATGACGTAATGCCATATTCTTTCTCCTTTCATTATAGCACATTTTTAAATCTAGGTTTACTGGATTCTCTGGCTCTATCTATTTATTCGGAAAAAGGATGAAAAATACTTGGTCTGGCTCTTCCCAATGGTATTTTTTGGTGCTTTCCTTTATAATGGGTGTATGGATAAGAAAAAATTATTATTGATTGATGGGTCTTCTGTTGCTTTTCGAGCATTTTTTGCGCTCTATCAGCAGTTGGACCGTTTTAAGAATGCGGCTGGCTTGCATACCAATGCGATTTATGGTTTCCAGTTGATGTTGAGCCATTTGTTGGAGCGGGTTGAGCCGAGTCATATTTTGGTGGCTTTTGATGCGGGAAAGACAACCTTCCGGACAGAGATGTATGCGGACTATAAAGGTGGTCGGGCTAAGACTCCTGATGAGTTTCGTGAGCAATTTCCCTTTATTCGTGAGTTGCTGGATCATATGGGGATTCGTCACTATGAGTTGGCTCAGTATGAGGCGGATGACATCATTGGGACGCTGGATAAACTAGCAGAGCAGGATGGTTTTGATATTACCATTGTCAGTGGGGACAAGGATTTGATTCAGCTGACGGATGAGCATACGGTGGTTGAGATTTCCAAGAAAGGTGTGGCTGAGTTTGAGGCTTTTACGCCAGAATATCTTATGGAAAAGATGGGCATTACACCGACTCAGTTTATCGATCTCAAGGCGCTCATGGGTGATAAGTCGGATAATATCCCTGGAGTGACCAAAATTGGTGAAAAGACGGGTATCAAGCTCTTGCTGGAGCATGGTTCGCTTGAGGGGATTTATGAAAATATCGATGGGATGAAGGCTTCTAAGATGAAGGAAAATCTTATCAATGATAAGGAACAGGCCTTTTTGTCAAAAACACTGGCGACCATTGATACCAAGGCACCGATTGAGATTGGTTTGAAGGATTTGGTCTATAGTGGTCCAGATGTTGAAAATCTTGGGAAATTCTACGATGAGATGGGCTTCAAACAGCTCAAGCAGGCTTTAAATGTGTCGTCAGCTGATGTGGCTGAGAGTTTGAACTTTACTATCGTTGACCAAATTAGTCAAGATATGCTGAGTGAAGAGTCTATCTTCCATTTTGAGCTTTTTGGTGAGAATTACCATACAGACGATTTGGTTGGTTTTGCCTGGTCTTGTGGAGATAAGCTTTATGCTACAGACAAGCTTGAACTTTTGCAAGAGCCGATTTTCAAAGACTTCTTAGAAAAAACACCTCTGAGGGTGTATGACTTTAAGAAGGCTAAAGTTCTCTTGCATCGTTTTGGTGTGGATTTGCAGGCGCCTGCTTTTGATAGCCGTTTGGCTAAATACCTCCTTTCGACTGTGGAGGACAATGAAATTGCGACTATTGCTAGTCTTTATGGTCAGACTTATTTGGTTGATGATGAGACCTTCTACGGTAAGGGTGTTAAAAAGGCCATTCCTGAACGTGAGAAATTCTTGGAACACTTGGCACGTAAGATTGCAGTTTTGGTTGAGACTGAGCCTGTTTTACTTGAAAAACTCAGTGAAAATGGGCAATTAGAGCTTCTTTATGATATGGAGCAACCTCTGGCTTTTGTCCTTGCCAAGATGGAAATTGCTGGGATTACGGTCAAGAAAGAGACCTTGCTTGAGATGCAGGCTGAAAATGAGCTTGTCATTGGAAAACTGACTCAGGAGATTTACGAACTGGCTGGTGAGGAGTTTAATATCAACTCGCCTAAGCAGTTGGGCGTGCTTCTCTTTGAAAAATTGGGGCTACCTCTAGAATACACTAAGAAAACCAAAACTGGATACTCGACTGCGGTGGATGTCTTGGAGCGCCTGGCTCCTATTGCTCCGATTGTTAAGAAAATCCTCGATTACCGTCAGATTGCCAAGATTCAGTCTACTTATGTGATTGGCTTGCAGGACTGGATTTTGGCTGATGGTAAGATTCATACTCGCTATGTGCAGGATTTGACCCAAACAGGTCGTCTGTCTAGTGTGGATCCAAACTTGCAAAATATTCCTGCCCGATTGGAACAAGGGCGCTTGATTCGGAAGGCTTTTGTGCCAGAGTGGGAGGATAGTGTCCTTCTCAGCTCGGACTATTCACAGATTGAATTGCGCGTTTTAGCGCATATCTCTAAGGATGAGCACTTGATTAAGGCCTTCCAAGAGGGGGCAGATATCCATACTTCGACAGCCATGCGGGTCTTTGGCATTGAGCGTCCTGAGGATGTGACTGCAAACGACCGTCGCAATGCCAAGGCTGTCAACTTTGGAGTAGTTTACGGGATTTCAGATTTTGGTTTGTCTAATAATCTGGGCATCAGCCGTAAAGAGGCCAAAGCCTACATTGATACCTACTTTGAACGTTTTCCAGGTATTAAAAACTACATGGATGAAGTGGTGCGTGAGGCGCGTGATAAGGGCTATGTAGAGACACTTTTCAAGCGTCGTCGTGAGTTGCCAGATATCAATTCGCGCAACTTTAACATTCGTGGTTTTGCAGAGCGGACAGCTATCAACTCACCTATCCAGGGGTCGGCGGCAGATATTCTCAAGATTGCTATGATCCAGCTGGATAAAGCCTTGGTTGCAGGTGGTTATCAGACTAAGATGCTGTTACAAGTGCACGATGAAATCGTCCTTGAAGTTCCTAAGTCTGAATTGGCAGAGATGAAAAAATTGGTCAAACAAACCATGGAAGAGGCCATTCAACTCAGTGTTCCCCTCATCGCAGATGAAAATGAAGGGGCAACCTGGTACGAGGCTAAATAAAAAGGGGGCTAGTCCTCCTTTTTTGTAGTAGAATTATGCAAGCCTTTTCAAAATATGCTATACTGATGAAAAAGGAGGATTTCTATGAGTCAAGAATTTATCAATCCAAGTGATGGTGTGATTCGTCAGTATCTCGCAACGAGTAAAACCCTTGCTGTGGTGGGGTTATCAGACCGTGAGGAAACAACGAGCAATCGAGTGACCAAGGAAATGCAGGCTCGGGGTTATAAAATTATCCCAGTCAATCCCAAGGTAGCAGGTGGCGAAATCTTGGGTGAAAAGGCTTATGCTAGCTTAGCTGAGATTCCTTTTCCTGTAGACATTGTCAATGTTTACCGTCGCAGCGAGTTTCTGCCTGATGTGGCGCGTGATTTTCTCAAGGCTGATGCCAAGATTTTTTGGGCACAGCTGGGACTTGAAAGTCTAGAAGCGGAAGAAATCTTGCGTGCTGGTGGATGTGATGACATCGTGATGAATCGCTGCATTAAGAGAGAACATACACGCTTGATTGAGGAAGCATAAGAAAAAGGTAGCTGGTGGGCTACCTTTTGTGTTAGAAAATGCCGATAAGGGTCTGCATCCCGAGACTGGTGAGGATGATGGCAATCCAGCAGATGGCTCCGAGGATAATGGATTTTCCACTGGATTTGACCATAGCTACTAGATTGGTTTTAAGCCCGATAGCACTCATGGCCATGATAATGAGGAATTTGGAGAGTTGTTTGAGAGGGGTAAAGAAACTACTGGATACCCCGAGAGAGGTCAGTAGGGTGGTTAGGAGAGATGCAAGGATAAAGTAAAGGATAAACAGTGGGAAGACTTTTTTCAATTGTAAGCCTTGCTTATTTTTTTGTTCACGACTTTGCCAGTAGGAGAGAAAGAGAGTGATGGGGATGATAGCTAGAGTACGTGTGAGTTTGACAATGGTTGCGGATTCGAGGGTATTGGTCTGGTAGAGACTATCCCAGGCGCTAGCTGTGGCGGTTACAGAGGAAGTATCATTGACTGCAGTTCCTGCAAAGAGGGCGAAGCCGTCATTGGATAGATGAAGCCAGGTGCCGAGGGTTGGAAAGATGAGCGCAGCCAAGACATTGAAGAAAAAGATAACGGAGATGGCTTGGGCTACTTCCTTTTCCTTGGCATGGATAACGGGCGCTGTCGCTGCAATGGCAGAACCACCACAGATTGAAGAACCTACTCCAATCAAGGTAGCCAGTTTTGTGTCCAGTGCAAAGAAGCGCTGGAAGAAGTAGGCAACAATCAAGGCTATTGAAATGGTGGACAGGATGACAGGGAGTGAAGATTGCCCAACTGCGAAGACTTGCGAGATATTGAGACCAAAACCAAGCAAGACAACGGCATATTGGAGCAATTTTTTAGAACTAAAGGTCAATCCAGCATCCAGTTGTTTATAGGATGAGAGAAAGGGATTTAGGAGCATTCCTATGAAAATGGCAAAAACGGGTGCGCCAATGACAGGAAAGAATCCTCCTAAGTACCAAGATACGATAGAAATGAGAAGGCAGGCAAAGATGCCTGCTCCATTTTTTGATAGAAATGACATAAAAACCTCCAAATAGAATCTGTTACTATTATAGACCTATAAACAGGAAAAGTAAAATAGAAAGTGGAACTAACAATTATTTGACAAGTAGTGCTAATTATGTAATAATAATCCTACAAGAACTGTAACGAAGTCTTGGCAAAAACAAAAATACCAGAGCTCCACCTCTGGTATTTCTTTTTGTCCAGTTACATTAAAACTAAACTCAGGTTATATTTTTTTGTCGCGCTTATCTAACCACTTTCTGACTATCCACTCAGAAATGACATTACCGGTAATAGTAATCAGTAATGGTGCTAGAATAACTGTAACGAAGATTAGCAAAAACTCACCTCCAAACTAAGTTCGTTAGTGGAGTTGCGACAAATCCATTTTAACATACTTCAATTTGTCATGCTAGCGTTATTCTATCATGTATTTTTGCGGTCAAGGGGCTTTTGTAGTATAATAGAGATACGTTTTGAAAGTAGGAGGTATCTATGGACTTAACTAAGCGCTTTAATAAACAGTTAGATAAGATTCAAGTTTCGTTGATTCGTCAGTTTGACCAGGCTATTTCGGAGATTCCTGGGGTCTTGCGTTTGACCTTGGGGGAACCTGATTTTACAACGCCAGATCATGTCAAGGAGGCGGCTAAGCGAGCGATTGATCAGAACCAATCCTACTATACAGGGATGAGTGGTCTGCTGACCTTACGTCAGGCGGCCAGTGATTTTGTTAAGGAAAAGTATCAACTGGACTATGCTCCTGAAAATGAAATCTTGGTTACAATTGGGGCGACAGAGGCTTTATCTGCTACTTTGACGGCTATTTTGGAAGAGGGAGACAAGGTGCTCTTGCCAGCTCCTGCTTATCCGGGTTATGAACCAATTGTCAATCTAGTTGGGGCAGAGATTGTCGAGATTGACACAACTGAAAATGGTTTTGTCTTGACTCCTGAGATGTTGGAGGCGGCCATTTTGGAGCAGGGTGACAAGCTCAAGGCGGTTATTCTCAACTATCCAGCAAATCCGACAGGAATTACCTACAGTCGGGAGCAGTTGGAGGCCTTGGCAGCTGTTTTACGCAAGTATGAGATTTTCGTTGTCTGTGATGAGGTTTACTCAGAATTGACCTACACAGGCGAAGCCCATGTGTCTCTGGGAACTATGTTGAGAGATCAGGCTATTATTATCAATGGTCTATCTAAATCACATGCCATGACAGGTTGGCGTTTGGGTCTGATTTTCGCTCCTGCGGCCTTTACAGCCCAGTTGATCAAGAGTCACCAGTACTTGGTTACTGCCGCAAATACCATGGCTCAACATGCTGCGGTGGAAGCCTTGACGGCTGGTAAAAACGATGCGGATCCTATGAAGAAGGAATACATCCAGCGTCGAGATTATATTATCGAGAAAATGACTGCTCTTGGTTTTGAGATTATCAAACCAGACGGTGCCTTCTATATCTTTGCTAAGATTCCAGCGGGCTACAATCAAGATTCCTTTGCTTTTCTGAAGGATTTTGCTCAGAAGAAGGCCGTTGCCTTTATCCCTGGAGCAGCTTTTGGACGTTACGGGGAAGGCTATGTTCGCCTATCTTATGCAGCTAGTATGGAGACTATCAAAGAAGCCATGAAACGACTTGAGGAGTACATGAGAGAAGCATGATTCAGTCTATCACGAGTCAAGGCTTGGTGCTCTACAATCGCAATTTTCGGGAGGATGACAAGCTCGTCAAGATTTTTACAGAGCAGGCTGGCAAACGCATGTTTTTCGTTAAACATGCTGGCCAGTCTAAGCTGGCACCGGTTATTCAGCCCTTGGTGCTGGCACGATTTCTCTTACGAATCAATGATGATGGGCTCAGTTACATTGAGGACTATCATGAGGTGATGACCTTTCCCAAGATTAATAGTGACCTCTTTGTCATGGCCTATGCGACCTATGTAGCGGCTCTTGCAGATGCTAGTTTGCAGGACAATCAGCAGGATGCTCCCTTGTTTGCTTTTTTGCAAAAAACTTTGGAGTTGATGGAAGAGGGTTTGGATTATCAAGTTTTGACCAATATTTTTGAAATTCAAATCTTGACTCGATTTGGGATTAGCCTCAATTTTAATGAGTGTGTTTTTTGTCATCGGATCGGTCAGGCTTTTGACTTTTCTTTCAAATATGGCGCCTGCCTCTGTCCAGAGCATTATCATGAAGATGAGAGACGTTGCCATCTCAATCCCAATATCCCTTATCTGCTCAATCAATTTCAAGCTATTGATTTTGAGACTTTGGAGACCATTTCGCTCAAGCCTGAAATCAAGCAAGAGCTACGCCAATTTATGGATCAACTCTACGAAGAGTACGTTGGGATTCACCTAAAATCAAAGAAATTTATTGATTCCCTAGCAGACTGGGGACAATTACTAAAAGAGGAAAAGAAATGAAAAAAATCGCAGTAGATGCCATGGGGGGCGATTACGCACCCCAGGCTATCGTTGAGGGTGTCAATCAAGCCCTAGCTGACTTTTCAGATATCGAGGTTCAACTCTACGGAGATGAAAGCAAAATCAAGCAATATCTTACAGCGACAGAGCGCGTCAGCATTATCCATACGGATGAAAAGATTGATTCGGACGATGAACCTACGAGAGCTATTCGGAAGAAGAAAAATGCCAGTATGGTATTGGCAGCTAAGGCTGTCAAAGAAGGCGAAGCAGACGCTGTTCTCTCGGCTGGGAATACAGGTGCTTTACTAGCAGCAGGATTTTTCATCGTGGGTCGTATCAAGAACATCGATCGTCCTGGGCTTATGTCAACCTTGCCGACTGTAGATGGGAAGGGGTTTGACATGCTGGACCTCGGTGCTAATGCGGAAAATACAGCCCAGCACCTCCATCAATATG
The DNA here is from genome assembly GCA_963518035.1 of uncultured Streptococcus sp. Taxonomy (GTDB): domain Bacteria; phylum Bacillota; class Bacilli; order Lactobacillales; family Streptococcaceae; genus Streptococcus. Next base: position 13,365 of record CAUQIK010000026.1, read on the forward strand.
CGGTTCTAGGTTCCTTCTATGCTAAAAATGTCCGTGGCATTGCGCAACCACGCGTTGGCTTGCTCAACAACGGAACAGAGAGTAGTAAGGGCGACCCCCTTCGTAAGGAAACCTATGAATTACTGGTGGCTGATGAAAGTTTAAACTTTATCGGAAACGTGGAAGCGCGTGATTTGATGAATGGCGTTGCAGATGTTGTTGTGGCAGATGGTTTCACGGGAAACGCTGTGCTCAAATCCATTGAAGGGACAGCTATGGGAATCATGGGTTTGCTCAAGACAGCTATTACAGGTGGTGGTCTTCGAGCGAAACTAGGCGCCCTCCTTCTCAAGGATAGCCTCAGAGGTTTGAAAAAACAGCTCAACTATTCAGATGTTGGTGGAGCGGTCTTGTTTGGTGTCAAGGCACCTGTTGTCAAGACTCATGGCTCAAGCGATGCCAAGGCTGTTTATAGTACAATCCGCCAGATTCGTACCATGCTAGAAACAGACGTAGTTGCTCAGACTGCGCGTGAATTTTCAGGAGAATAAAAGAGATGACAGAAAAAGAAATTTTTGACCGTATTATGACCATTATCCAAGAGCGACAGGGAGAGGACTTTGTCGTGACAGAATCCTTGAGTCTGAAAGATGATTTGGATGCTGACTCAGTTGACTTGATGGAGTTTATCTTGACACTGGAGGATGAATTTAATATCGAAATCAGCGATGAGGAAATTGACCAACTCCAAAGTGTAGGAGATGTGGTTAAAATCATTCAAGCAAAATAAAGATAAGAAGTTCCAAGGCATTTGCTTTGGAATTTTTCTTTGGTTCAAGTGACCGTTTAGGAACAGATTTAGTCTTTCTAGGGACAGGAGAGATATGAAAACAAATAAAGGATATAATGGAGTCAGAAAAATCAATCTCCAAAAGGAGATAAGAAATGAAGATCAAATGAAAATATCAATTGATTTCTGCTAAAACAAAAATGTTAACATAGTCACAATTTTAATTGACTTTCCTTTTTTACAGGACTATAATGTAGATATAAAAAAGGATTTATTTTATAGTTGGGGGAAGGTGATGGCTATGTACTTTTGATAAACTAGTCTCTATCTTTTGTTCTTGGAAATTTTAGGAGTTCTATTTTGACTTCGTTTCTATTTGATTTTCTTACTTTGGATTTATCTATTTTAGGAGGAAATGGCTATGAAAAAATCTAAACTACTTACACTTGGTTTGCTTGCAGGTGCTGGCCTACTATTGTCTATCAATCAAGTACAGGCTGCAGATACTTGGGTTAAAAATGGTTCTGACTGGAATCTTTCTCAAGATGGCAGCCTCGCTAAAAACAAATGGGTACAAAACGCAGGTTCTTGGTACCACTTTGACGGTTCTGGTAAAATGCAGACAGGCTGGTACAAGGAAGGCAATACATGGTATTCGCTCGCAGACAGTGGGGCTATGCGTACTGGCTGGTACAAGGAAGGTAACACCTGGTACTCACTCGCAAATAGTGGTGCTATGCGCACAGGTTGGTACAAAGAAGGGTCTACATGGTACTACCTCAAAGACAGTGGGGCTATGGCAACAGGATGGGCGACTGCAAATGGTCAATGGTCTTACTTTGAAAAATCAGGTGCTATGGTCGCAGATAGAGCTGTTCCAGCAAGCGATGGGGAAAGTTATGTCATTGGTAAGGATGGTTATATGTTAACCAGACTTCCAAGTGAGGTTGAACAAGATCCTTTTGATGATACAGTTATTACAGATATCGTTACTTTGTCTGATGGTTATGACTATCACCTTGTTCATAAGAAAGATGGAGTTGTTATCGAAAAGAATGCCTGGTATATCAAACCTATTGTTGAACGTTTTTCTTATCAAAAGATTGGCGATATAAAACGAAATACTTTAGATGCAATTACTGATAATAAAAAACCAGGGGAAGAAATTGATCCTAAAGCTGTCATAAAGAATTTCCAAAACTTACCAAATAAGTATTACTTTGGAGCAGATGGACGTAAGGTTGCGAATCTACCAGAATTCACTACTCACTTCCCTATTCAAAAAGTTGGGTCTGAACTTTATCTTAAAAACTCAAGTCCAGTTATTAGTCTAGATTCATCTGGATTGACAATTAATGACAATAAACTTTATCTAAGAGGTGCCAATGATGATAATGGTAAACTTGTAACTGGATATTTTACAATGTTTATGGACGGATTATTATCTAAAGATCACCATATTTTGGGCTATGCAGATGAATCTGGTGAAATCGTGAAGATGAAAGTTTTGCCTAATGATTTCCGTGATTATATTGAAAAAGGAATTTCCGGTTTTTATGGAGAAACTGTTAGATATGACAGTTCAACTGGGAATGTTTTTGTTGTGAAATAAACTATCTGACAGAGTAAAACGAAAAAGCGAACAGCTTTGTATACTAGGAAGTCATGTTCGCTTTTATTCATAAAGTAATAGTTACTGTTTGGTCTCTATTTCAAAAAAATCTGCTTGATAATAATCACGAACTTCTCTTTTCATTTCTTCTAGTAATCGACTTTCATCTGTTGATTCGAGTAAGGATAATCCTTTATTAATCATAGTATGATCTTCATTAACAATTCCCAGACGTACTTGAGCTACACCTAATAAATCGTATCGTTTCAATATTTTTGCTAAATCAAGACATTCTTGAATTAAGCATAGACAGTCATCTTTCTTCCCTGCTTCAAGGTACATTCGTGTCATATTGGCTAGAATGGAGTAATGAATACTTTGAATTGGACGATAATCTGTGTATTTATTTAGAGATTTTACAAGCCTTTGACGTAGCATTTCTAGTGAATCAATAGGGAAATGGAAAATAATCATCACTAGCAATCGTAAATCTGAGAGGAACCACTGATCTCTTTTTTCCAATTCTTTCCATAACTCCTCAGCCAAGGCTTGAGCTTTATCGGAAAACTGGTTTTCAATCACTTCTATAAAAATGGTTAGTTTTTTCACAGCATGTTCTATTGGGATATCATTCTGCACTTCATCTAGATAAATTTGACATTTTGATAGCAGTGTCTTCATTTCTTCTAGATTAGGTGAAGAAATGACTTGATAATATTCTGAAAATAATTTCTTACGAGAATCCATTTGGTAATGTTGACAAATATAATGAAATTCATCGAAACTCATATCAATCTGCCTCAAAAGCAACTCCATAGTATCATACCTAGGAGTAGAATGATTATTTTCAAACTTAGATAAGTTAGAATGAGTAATGTAGTCACCACAGACCTCATTTTGTGTAATCCCTTTTGACTTACGAATGTATTTATAAACTGAACCAATATCCCACCGCATATTTTTGCCTCCAAAAATGTTCCAAAAGTAGAAGTTTTAGGAAAATATTTATATTTAGTATATCATAAAGGTGTGTGGTGGGCAATGATGATAGAAAGAAGGTGTTGGTTGACTCTTAAGGATTATTAGGAGTTATATAGAATGTTTATGATGGGAAAATATCTTTTTATAACTATTCAATAAAGGAGGAAATGGCTATGAAAAAATCTAAATTACTCACACTTGGTTTGCTTGTAGGTGCTGGTCTACTTTTATCTATCAACCAAGCACAGGCTGCAGATACTTGGGTTAAAAATGGTGCTGATTGGAATCTTTCTCAAGATGGCAGTCTTGCTAAAAATAAATGGGTACAAAATGCTGGCTCTTGGTACCACTTTGACGGTTCTGGTAAAATGCAGACAGGTTGGCTCAAAGACGGCAATACATGGTATTCACTAGCAGATAGTGGCGCCATGCGTACTGGCTGGTACAAGGAGGGCAACACTTGGTACTCACTAGCAGATAGTGGTGCCATGCGTACAGGTTGGTACAAAGAAGGAGCTACTTGGTACTACCTCAAAGGCAGTGGCGCTATGGCAACAGGATGGGCAACTGCAAATGGTCAATGGTCTTACTTTGAAAATTCAGGTGCTATGGTCGCAGATAGAGCTGTTCCAGCAAGCGATGGGGAAAGTTATGTCATTGGTAAGGATGGATATCTGTTAACCAAACTCCCAAGTCAGGTTGAACAATCTCAAGCGGATGATACAATTATCACAAATATTGTTACTTTGTCTGATGGGTATGATTATCATCTTATTCATAGAAAAGATGGAGTCATTGTTGAAAAAAATGCTTGGTACATAAAACCTGAATTTAAGAAGTTTTCTGATAAATATGGAGATAAAGTTTCCAATACGATGTTGGCTTTAGTAGATAATACGGAAGAAGGACAAGAAATTAATCCTAAAGCTGTCGTGAAAAATTTCCAAAACTTACCAAACAGGTATTACTTTGGGGCAGATGGTCGTCGCGTAACAAATTTACCAGAAATGACCACCTATTCAGAGATTAAAAAAGTTGGAAATGATGTCTATCTAGAAAATCCGGGTGCACGACTTTTTCTTGGAGCTACCAGCTTCACAATCAATAATAATAAACTATACTATTTAGATGGTGATAATGGCAAACTCAAAACAGGTTATTTTGCATTGATTGATGATAGACCAAGCTATCATCACTATCATATTCTTGTTTATGCAGACCAATCTGGTGAAATTCTTAAAATGAAACGATTGCCAACAGGAATTTCAGATTATCTTAATAAAGAAATTGACGGTTTCTACGGTCAAACTGTTAAAATCGATAGTAAGACAGGAAATGTTTCTGTTGTGAAATAAGACGTCTGACAGAGTAAAACGAAAAAGCGAACAGCTTTGTTTACTAGGAAGTCATGTTCATTTCGCTATAGAATAGGAGGAAATAACTATGAAAAAATCTAAACTATTCACTTTTGGTTTACTTGCAGGTGCTGGTCTGCTTTTGTCAGTCAATCAAGCACAAGCTGCAGATACTTGGGTTAAAAATGGCGCTGACTGGAATCTTTCTCAAGATGGAAGCTTAGCTAAAAATAAATGGGTACAAAATGCTGGCTCTTGGTATCACTTCGATGGTTCTGGTAAAATGCAGACAGGCTGGCTCAAAGACGGCAATACCTGGTATTCACTAGCAGATAGTGGGGCTATGCGTACTGGATGGTACAAGGAAGGGGCTACATGGTATTACCTCAAAGGCAGTGGCGCTATGGCAACAGGCTGGGCGACTGCAAATGGTGAATGGTCTTACTTTGAAAAATCAGGTGCTATGGTCGCAGACAGAGCTGTTCCAGCCAGCGATGGAGAAAGTTATATCATTGGTAAGGATGGCTATATGTTGACTTTAAAAAATAGCCCTTATAAAGATGATGATATTGTCCGTTTAGGTGATGGATATGAGTATCTGATTACATCAAAATTTGACGGACATAACTATACTGATGTTATCGTGGCTAAAAATACTTGGTATATCAAACCTGAGTTCAAGAAGTTTTCCGACAAATATGGGGATGAGGTTGCAAATACAACCTTAGCTTTAGTAGATAATAAAGAAGAAGGACAAGAAATTGATCCTAAAGCTGTTATTCGTAATTTCCAAAATCTACCAGGTCGATATTACTTTGGAGCAGATGGTCGTAGAGTATTACCACTTCCAGAGATGACAACTAGATCAGAAATCAAAAAAGTTGGCAATGATCTTTATCTAGAAGACCCAGGTGTACGACTTCGATTGGATAACTTCACAATCAATAACAATAAACTATACTATTTAGATAATGGACAAGGTAAGCTCAAAACAGGTTACTTTGTACTGATTGATGATGGTATGGCTACAACCCACTATCACTTACTTGTATATGCAGACCAATCTGGAGAAGTTCTTAAGATGAAACGCTTGCCATCAAGATTTATAGATTATCGCGATAAAGAAATCGATGGTTTCTATGGTCAAAAAATTAAGATTACACAGCCAAATAAGTATGAATATTACAAGGTTCTTGTGGTAAAATAAATAGATAAGCAATCTTCACAACGAATATAAAAAATAAAACGTGCAAATCATTTTCAAGAGGCTTTAGATTTCTTGTATTTTAAAAGAAACTAGGGCCTTTTGTAGATGTATCGTTTTTCAGAAAGTATGAAAAACTAGAGAGTTGTATCGGGGAGATAAATATTATTTCGCTTAAATAAATTAGGAGTCGTTTTATTCTATGATTATTTTAGAATTCTTAGCTTCTGTGCTATATATTCTGTTGGTAGTTGTTTCAACCATGGTGCCTACTATTTATTTGGGCGCTCAAATTTCCCCAGAATTTTATAAAAAACGTTATTGGATCATTGTATTTTTAATTAGTTTATCCGCTCGTCAAACATTTGGAGAATTATTTCATATAGGAATCCTTCTCTTCTTTTACTGTATTTTTTTACTCGTATTGCATAAGAGAAAAGTAGAAGCTCTTTTTCTTTCCCTATATCTTTTTCTCTTCTTTCAAAGTATTCGTTATTTATTTTTGACAATTTGGATTCGTGTATTATCTGGTGAGCATTGTTGTTTCGTAGATTCGTTTTCTACTTTATATATATCTATATTTGATTTATTATCAATCTTTCTATGTTGTAAAATTATGAAGCGTTGGTCTTTGGATTTGGATTTATTCTTTTCAGATGCTTTCAAAACCCACTATCGTAAGAGTTTTTTCATTATCCTACCTCTGACTGGATTTAGGATATTCTCTTCGTTTATGACCAATAGAAATAGTTCTTTCTACGTTCGCTTTGACACGACCATTTCTCTCCTGATTTTCATTCTCTTTTTCTCCTGGCTCTTTTATATCAGACACTTAGAGCAGGTTTATCGTGATGAGCAGACCATTCAGAGACAGGAAGATGAGAATCGTTCCTTGCAAGGGATGGTGGATAAGCTGGGTCATCTCTATGATGAAGTTCGAGGTTTCCGTCATGATTTTGCGGGGATTGTCGCTAGCATGGAGCCTGCCATAGCGAATCAAGACATGGCTGAGGTGTCTACCATTTATCAAGATGTCTTTCTAAAGACAAATGAAAAGCTGAGGAAAGCGGACTACACAGCCTTTAATCTTCACAATATCCATGATATAGCCATTCGTAATACCTTGGCAAAAGCCATGATTGTGGCAGATAATCAAGGAATTCATTTTAGTTTGGAGACGGTGGGGGTTGTCGAAGAGCTGGCATTACCGATGTTGGAGGCTATCCGTATCCTCTCTATCCTCACGACCAATGCCTTAGAGGCAGCCAGTGAGGCGGAAAATCCGCAGATTCGGGTTGCTTTGTTGGCAGGTGATAGGAGTGTCCGTTTTATCATTGAAAACACTCGTAAGAAAGAAGAACTGAATCCCAGCATTCTCAGTCAAAAGGGTTACTCTACCAAGGGTAACCACAGTGGACTGGGCTTGGCAACCTTGGAGGATATGGTTTTTCATTATGATTTGAACTTAGATACCCAGCTAGGAGAGACGACTTTTAGACAAGATTTAGAATTGCCATTTAAGGATGAGAAACGAGGGGGAGAGGAATGAGAATTTTAGTTTTGGAAGACGATAGAGTCCAGCAAGGACGGATAGAGCAGACTTTACTAGATATTGGTCGCTCTCGCAATTTGAGATTGGAAATTGATATTGCCAAAAACTATGGAGACGTTGAAAAGTATTCTCAGTATTTTGACCATTACCAGCTCTATTTATTGGATTTAGAGATTGATGGAGAGCATGATTGGATAGTATGATTTTGACTTTTATTAAGGAAACTCTATTTGCTTTATTGTTGATAGTCTCCATTATAGTTCCTCCAATCTATCTAGGTTACCAAATTACACCGGAATTTCGTAAAAAGAGATACGTAGTCTATTTACTAATGATGCAAGCAATAGCTGGTAAAACTTTTTTTGAAATTATGTATTTGGAAGTTTTAATCTTTTTTTACCTTATTTTCTATATGAAAGGGAAGAAAAAGGGGGAGTCTTTATTTCTTTCGCTCTATCTTTTTAGTTTTTATCAGAGTATTCGTTATTTATTGGTATTGTTCTATATTCGGATGTTAGATATAGATATGCTATCGGAAGTAGGAAATGGGATTGTTAACTCTTCTTTTTCTCTACTAGCTCTTGTACTGACAGTAGTTATGATGAAGCGTTGGTCTTTGGATTTGGATTTATTCTTTTCAGATGCTTTCAAAACCCACTATCGTAAGAGTTTTTTCATTATCCTACCTCTGACTGTGTTTAGGATATTCTCTTCGTTCATGACCAATAGAAATAGTTCTTTCTACGTTCGTTTTGACACGACCATTTCTCTCCTGATTTTCATTCTCTTTTTCTCTTGGCTCTTTTACGTCAAGCATTTAGAGCAGGTTTATCGTGATGAGCAGACCATTCAGAGACAGGAAGATGAAAATCGTTCCTTGCAAGGAATGGTGGATAAGCTAGGTCATCTCTATGATGAGGTTCGAGGTTTCCGTCATGATTTTGCAGGGATTGTCGCCAGTATGGAGCCTGCTATAGCTAATCAAGATATGACTGAGGTTTCTACCATTTATCAAGATGTCTTTCTGAAGACCAATGAAAAGCTGAGAAAGGCGGACTACACGGCCTTTAATCTTCATAATATCCATGATATAGCCATTCGTAATACCTTGGCAAAAGCCATGATTGTGGCAG
>CAUQIK010000027.1:0-20819 GCA_963518035.1 uncultured Streptococcus sp.
CGCGCGCAGGACGACCATGACCTACAATATTATCAATAGCAGCGCGGATGGTACGGCCTGTATAAAGTACATCGTCCACCAAGATAACTTCACGGTCTGTCACATCAACAGAAACTAAAGAAGTATCTTCTCCACTTTTAACATCGTCACGGAAAGGTTTGGTATCCAATTCCACAACAGGAACTGAAAGATTTTCTAGTTGCTCCAAACGTTCTTGGATTCGGTGGGCGATAAAGACACCACGCGTTTTAATACCAGCCAAGACGATTTTATTCAAATCTTTGTTGCGTTCGATAATCTCATAAGTAATACGCGTAATCGCTCGTTTGACGGTCAATTCGTCTACAACTTCTTTTGTCTTCATGACAAACCTCCAAAAAGAAAAGTCTCCTTCTACAAGGAGACTTGAAATGTATAGCCAAGCGAGCCCTACTGTAAACAGTATAGACTTCACCCTTCTACTTTATCGCGCTCCTTGCCTGCCTCACGGGACAGGTTTAAAGGAATATTTAGTTATCAAATACTATAGCACAAAGCATGCTTAAAATCAAGCAAAAACTTTTGGTACACCATCTTATAAATTGCTAAAGTCATATAACTGTGGGTACTGGTCACACTCTGGATTTTTAGGATGGCAAATGGCTCTTCCAAAATAAATCATGGCCTGATGGGCAGCTAACCACTGCTCAGGCGGCAAGATATCCATGACCCGCTTTTCCACCTCAAGTGGTGTCGCTGATTTTTTGACGATATCGTGGTGTTTGCAAATACGCTCTACATGAGTATCCACTGCAAAAGCTGGAATCCCAAATCCTACACTCATAACAACATTGGCTGTCTTGCGACCAACACCTGCCAAACTCTCTAATTCCTCACGTGTTTGAGGAACTTGGCCATCAAAATCGTCTAGTAACTGTTGGGCACATTTTTTAAGGAATTTAGCCTTATTCCGATACAGTCCCAGGCGAGAAATATGTGAGGCAATCTCACCCTCTGTCGCAACAGACATGGCTTGTGGCGTTGGAAAGGCAGCAAAGAGACCTGGTGTGACCTTATTTACCGCTGCATCCGTTGTCTGAGCTGACAACATGACCGCAACCAAGAGTTCAAAATGATTGGTGAAATCAAGACTAGGCTTGGCATCTGGAAAAAGAGCAATGATTTCTTCTAGCACCTTTCGTGCACGTTTTTTTGACAAGACCATTATTCGTCCCCGTCAAATAGTCCTTGTAAGCCAGCAAAAGGACTGTTTTCTTCTTTCTTAACTGCTTGTTGAGCTTGGTATTCTTCCTCTGTCATGATTTGCCAGTCATTTCCTGAAACAAATCCTTGACCCGCCTCTTCTTCAGCCGTCAAAACCTTGATAGGAATGTTGAGAAGGATATTATCTGATACGCTCTCAGAAAGGTCCAGTTCTCCATTTTCGATAGGCAGGACCAAATCATCGTCTAAAACTTCTTGATCTAGCTGGTTAGTTGCGTCTTCCATGAAAACTTCCGTTACTGGATAAGATTCAACTAGCTCAACTGGTTCCATACTGCGACTTGAAGCAAGAACAATGGTATAAGACAACTGATAATCTAAGAAATACATACGGTCTTCATACTGTACTTTCCCAACAGCAAGGATATCTTTTACATCTAAAATTTCTTGATTGCGTGCACGCAGGTCTGCGGCTAAGTCTAACGTTTGTTCAAAATGCAAGCCTTCAGACTGCTTACGAATTTCTTGAATATTTAATTTCATACTTCCTCCATAAAGATTTACTCTCTTGATTATACCATGAAAAGGCTACAAATCAGCCCACCAAACTTTGTAATTAACATTCGAGTTTTTAACATATTCACTATGATATTTTTGTTTTTTAGTGCTATACTACATCAGAGCAAGGATGATGCCCCTATGGAAGACAAAGAACTCATTACTAATGCAACCCAACTCCTATCCGAGTTAAATAAAAGTTTCCAAAGCTGCAAACAGGGTAGGGCAGATGATATTCGACTGCAAGAGCTGCTAAATACTACTCTGCAAGAGCTCAAAAAAGCGGAAAAGTTGGACAACAGTATCTTAATCGAGCTTGAGAAATTTTACCAACGTACCAGTCTTCTGATTGGTCTTGGTAGCCTAAAACTAAATGATCAAGCACGCAGCGCTTGGCGCAACTATGACAAGTTCCATTACGAGCATATCAAACACGTACTAACTCTTTATGGACCTGTTTTTGGATTCTAGAGATTAGAATTATCAGTTTTCTGTTGACAAAATATCCTGAAAGGTATAGGATAGAGGTACTAATACTCGGAGGTAAGGGAGACATGAACAACTAAGTCTATCAAATAAAGAACTTTATTTAGTAGATCTTGTTTTTGTCTCTTTTTGCATGCTCTTTTTGTACTAGATTTTCTAGTATCTTGTCCCCATTGAAAATCAAAAAACTAGAAAGCAAATCATCTGCCCCTCTTGGGTTAGGCAGCTCCAAGCTAGTTTGACGAGTTTTTCAACGAGGATAATAGAGTTTTGACAGTGACTTTGGGCTCTACTAGATAAAGTAGAGCTTTTTGTTATGCACTATCGACATTCTAGAAAGGGCAACAATATGATAAAAATCAATCATCTGACCATCACACAAAACAAAGATTTACGAGACCTTGTATCTGACTTAAGCATGACTATCCAAGACGGGGAAAAGGTTGCTATTATTGGTGAAGAAGGAAATGGAAAGTCAACTTTGCTGCGAGCTTTAATGGGAGAAGCATTGCCTGATTTCACTATCAGGGGTGACATTCAATCTGATTATCAATCACTAGCTTACATTCCTCAAAAACTCCCCGAGAAGCTGAAAAAGAAAACTCTACACGACTACTTCTTTTTAGATTCTATTGATTTAGACTACAGTGTCCTCTATCGTTTAGCTGAGGAATTGCATTTTGATAGCGATCGCTTTGCTAGTGACCAAGAGATCGGGAGCCTCTCGGGTGGCGAAGCTTTGAAAATTCAGCTCATCCATGAGTTAGCCAAACCCTTTGAGATTCTATTTTTAGATGAACCTTCAAATGACCTAGACCTTGAGACGGTTGACTGGCTAAAAGGTCAGATTCGAAAGATTCGGCAAACCGTTATTTTCATTTCCCATGATGAGGACTTTCTTTCTGAAACGGTAGACACTATTGTCCACTTGCGACTGGTCAAGCACCGTAAAGAAGCAGAAACGCTAGTAGAGCATTTAGACTATGATCGCTATAGTGAGCAGAGAAAGGCTAATTTTGCCAGACAAAGCCAGCAAGCTGCTAACGACCAAAGAGCCTACGATAAAACCATGGAAAAACATCGGCGAGTCAAGCAAAATGTAGAAACTGCGCTTCGAGCTACTAAAGATAGTACTGCCGGTCGCCTATTGGCTAAAAAGATGAAAACTGTCCTCTCACAAGAAAAACGCTTTGAAAAGACAGCTCAGTCCATGACCCAAAAACCACTTGAAGAGGAAGAAATTAGACTTTTTTTCTCAGATATACAACCATTACCGGCATCTAAAGTCTTAATCCAATTGGAAAAAGAAAATTTGTCCATTGGCGACCGAGTTTTGGTTCAAAAACTACAACTAACTGTCCGTGGCCAAGAAAAAATCGGTATCATTGGCCCAAATGGTATTGGAAAATCGACTCTGCTAGCCAAGTTTCAACAACTGCTTAGCGCCAAAAGAGAAATTTCGCTTGGTTTTATGCCACAAGATTACCACAAAAAACTGCAATTGGATTTATCACCAATAGCCTACCTCAGCAAAACTGGTGAAAAAGAGGAACTACAGAAAATCCAATCTCACTTAGCCAGTCTCAATTTCAGTTATCCAGAAATGCAGCACCAAATTCGCTCCTTATCTGGCGGGCAACAGGGTAAACTCCTGCTTTTGGATTTAGTCCTGCGCAAGCCAAACTTTCTCCTTCTGGATGAACCTACACGAAACTTTTCTCCCACTTCTCAACCCGAAATTAGAAAACTCTTTGCAACCTATCCAGGCGGTATCATCACTGTTTCGCATGACCGTCGTTTCTTAAAAGAGGTCTGTTCGACTATCTATCGCTTGACAGAACACGGTTTGGATGTAGTTAATTTAGACAATTTATAAATTTGCAACTTAGCAGATAGGTGGGGCAAAAACACAATTTTAGGAGAAAAGGAAGTAAATCTTCCCATAATAAAACGCATAATATCAAGTTTTTTGCACACCTGATATTATGCGTTTTTAAGATTTTAAAGACTTTTTCCCAGCCTTCATTTCACATATGTTTTAAACGTTCGATCCGTTCTGAGATAGGTGGGTGGGTATAAAAGAGTTTTTGGAACCCTCCACCTTTCTTAGGATCATTGATATAAAGTGCACTGCTGGCATCATCGACAGGACGACTCATCGGTTTACTATTATCCAACTTACGTAGAGCATTAATCATCCCTTGAGGATTGCGGGTCAACTCGACACTGGAAGCATCAGCTAGAAATTCCCTCTGACGAGAAATAGCTAGTTGCACCAAGGTTGCAGCGAGAGGTGCCAGCACAATTGCAAGTAGGGAAACAACTAGCATAATGATTTCAAGACCATTTCCATCTCTATCATCGTCACTTCGTCTGCGACCTGCTCCACCCCACCACATCATACGACCTGCCATACTAGAAAGCATGGTGATAGCACTAGCAAGGGCAACAGCAATAGTCGAAATGCGGATATCGTAGTTACGAATATGACTGACTTCATGTCCCATAACAGCTTCTAGTTCTTCACGATTCATGATAGCTAGGAGACCTGACGTCGCAGCAACCGCCGCATTTTGAGGGTTAGAACCTGTCGCAAAGGCATTTAAGGCTGGATCATCAATGATGAAAACACGAGGCATAGGAATCTGAGCCACCATAGCCATATCTTCTACTACATGGTAGAGGTCTGGTGCCGTTTGCTCATTAACCTCACGCGCTCCATTCATGGACATGACGATCTCTGTCGATTGAAAAATCATGGACAAGGCATAGATAAAGCCGATAATCAGAGCGATAACCAAACCGCCAAGCCCAGACCGCATAAAGAGGTAACCAACCGCATAGCCAACAAGAGCTAAGAGTAGGAAAAATACCAGCAACAAAATCCACGTTTTTCGTTTATTGCTTGCAATTTGATCAAACAACATCTTAGTCACCTAAACCGCTAAAATCAACTTTAGGTACTACCTTTTCCTCATCTGGAGTTTGAAGGAAATCTGCTGCTTTAAATCCAAACATTCCAGCGATAATATTGCTTGGGAAAGTTTCTAATTTTACATTGTAGTTGCTGACAACACTGTTGTAAAGTTGACGAGAGTAAGAAATTTTATTTTCTGTATTTGTCAACTCCTCTTGCAATTTAACAAAGTTTGCACTAGCTTTCAAATCTGGATAGCTTTCTGCAACTGCAAAAATACCTGAAACTTGACGAGTGAGGGCATCACTAGCTTTCATAGCTTCTGCTGGTGAAGTCGCTGCTGCCACTTGGTTACGTAGTTCTGCCACCTTTTCAAGGGTAGAACCTTCATATTTAGCATAACCTTTTACAGTCTCAATCAAGTTTGGCAAGAGATCATTTCGACGTTTCAACTGAACATCAATCTGACTCCAAGCCTCCTTTGTTTGCATACGATTCTTAACCAAACCGTTATAGCTAACAATCACAAAAATAACAATAAGAGCTAAAACTCCAAGAATAATCCAAGTCATTATATAAGTCCTTTCTACTTTTAGATTAGTACCAGTATATCAAATTTTTAATGATTGTGGTAAAATAAGATGATACTAAAGAAGGAAATAACTATGAAACCAGAAACATTTTACAACTTGCTTGCCGATCAGAATCTTCCACTTTCGGACCAGCAAAAAAAACAATTTGAACGTTATTTTGAACTCTTGGTCGACTGGAATGAGAAGATTAATTTGACGGCTATTACGGACAAGGAAGAAGTTTATCTCAAACATTTTTATGATTCAATTGCACCTATTCTGCAAGACTTGATTCCCAATGAAACTATCAAACTGCTTGATATCGGGGCCGGGGCAGGATTTCCTAGTCTACCAATGAAAATCCTCTATCCTCAGTTAGATGTGACCATCATTGATTCTCTCAACAAGCGCATCAACTTCCTCCAACTTTTGGCTCAAGAACTGGATTTAGACGATGTTCATTTCTACCATGGACGTGCCGAAGATTTTGCCCAAGACAAAAACTTCCGTGCTCACTATGATTTTGTAACGGCTCGTGCGGTTGCCCGTATGCAGGTCTTGTCTGAATTGACTATCCCCTACCTTAAAGTTGGCGGAAAACTATTGGCACTCAAGGCCAGCAATGCGCCTGATGAGTTATTAGAAGCTAAGAATGCCCTCAACCTCCTTTTTAGTAAAGTAGAAGACAATCTCAGCTACGCTCTACCTAATGGAGATCCGCGCTACATCACAGTGGTAGAAAAGAAAAAAGAAACACCAAATAAATATCCACGTAAGGCTGGTATGCCCAACAAACGTCCGCTTTAAATTTTTTAGTAAAAAATGTTTACAAAGTTCGGAATTTCTGCTATACTATCACAAGCAAAGGTTTTTAATGTCATCCCGTGAGGTGACGAAGACGCAGAAATACTTGAAACTCTTTAAAGTCTAGATTTTAGAGAAGTCTTACTCTGAGGGCCTATTGCTGTAAAATAATGGGCTCTTTTTTGATGCCCAAAAGTGAGGTTTATATGAAACAAGAATCAACTGTTGATTTGTTACTCGACGTTGACCAACGTCCTTCGGCTGGAAAAGGAATTCTCCTTAGCTTCCAACACGTGTTCGCCATGTTTGGTGCGACCATCTTGGTACCATTGATTTTGGGAATGCCTGTATCTGTTGCTCTTTTTGCTTCAGGTGTTGGAACACTCATCTACATGATCGCAACTGGTTTTAGAGTTCCAGTTTATCTAGGATCATCATTCGCCTTTATCACAGCTATGTCGCTAGCTATGAAGGAACTAGGAGGGGATGTATCAGCTGCACAAACAGGGGTTATCCTGACAGGTTTTATCTATGTCCTTGTGGCTGCTGGTGTTCGTTTTGCAGGTACAAAATGGATTGATAAACTCTTGCCACCAATCATCATCGGACCTATGATTATCGTTATCGGTCTGGGACTTGCAGGTTCAGCTGTTACCAATGCTGGTCTTGTAGCTGACGGGAATTGGAAAAATGCTCTTGTAGCAGTTGTTACTTTCTTGATTGCTGCCTTTATCAATACAAAAGGAAAAGGCTTCCTACGAATCATTCCATTCCTCTTTGCCATTATCGGTGGTTACCTCTTCGCACTAACACTTGGCTTGGTTGACTTTACACCAGTTCTTAAAGCTAACTGGTTTGAAATTCCTGGTTTCTACTTGCCATTTAACACAGGTGGTGCCTTTAAAGAGTACAATCTTTACTTTGGTCCAGAAACCATCGCTATCTTGCCAATCGCTATCGTAACAATTTCTGAACATATCGGAGACCATACTGTTTTGGGTCAAATCTGTGGCCGTCAATTCTTGAAAGAACCAGGTCTTCACCGTACTCTTCTTGGTGACGGTATCGCAACTTCAGTTTCTGCCTTCCTTGGTGGACCAGCCAATACAACTTATGGAGAAAATACAGGGGTTATCGGTATGACTCGTATCGCTTCTGTCTCAGTTATCCGTAACGCTGCCTTCATCGCGATTGCCCTTAGCTTCCTTGGTAAATTCACTGCCTTGATTTCAACCATTCCAAATGCTGTACTTGGTGGTATGTCAATCCTTCTCTACGGAGTTATCGCCAGCAACGGTTTGAAAGTCTTGATCAAAGAACGTGTTGATTTCGCTCAAATGCGTAACCTAATCATCGCAAGTGCTATGTTGGTACTTGGACTTGGAGGAGCTATCCTTAAACTTGGTCCAGTTACCCTTTCAGGTACTGCCCTATCAGCCATGACAGGAATCATCTTGAACTTGATCTTACCATACGAAAATAAAGATTAAGAGTCTAAACACATCAAAAAACGAGCATTTCCAATTACGGAAGTGCTCATTTTTCTTCTTTCTAAAAAAGGAAAGCCCTGCGGCCTTCCTTTGTCTTACTTACGTTTCTTCTTCGCTTTTTTCATTTTATTCGCCATGCGTTTCATGGACTGTTTCATAGCAAATTCACCAATTTTACCTTTGAGTCCGCCACCAAACATCTGGCTCATATCTGGCATTCCTGCTCCTCCGAGAGCTGACAAGTCAGGCATCCCACCTTGTCCCATCATTCCTTCAAGGGCAGACATATCCATTCCTCCCATATTTGGCATATTTTTAGGAAGGTTGTTTGGATTGATTCCCATTTGCTTCATCATTTTGTTCATATCCCCAGACATGACACCCTGCATGAGTTGTTTAGCCTGGTTAAAGTCTTTGATGAATTTATTGACTTCTACAAAAGTATTTCCAGAACCTGCAGCGATACGACGGCGACGGCTTGGATTTAACAAATCGGGATTTTCACGTTCTTCAGGTGTCATTGAAGACACAATGGCACGTTTACGAGCAATCTGGCGTTCATCTACCTTCATGTTTTGAAGGGCTGGATTGTTAGCCATACCTGGAATCATCTTGAGCAAGTCTTCCATTGGCCCCATGTTTTGCACCTGATCCAACTGATCAATGAAATCATTGAAATCAAAGGTGTTTTCACGCATCTTCTCAGCCATTTCAAGGGCTTTTTGCTCATCGTATTCCTGAGAAGCTTTCTCAATCAAAGTGAGCATATCCCCCATACCAAGGATACGGCTAGACATGCGGTCTGGGTGGAAGGTTTCAATGTCCGTAATCTTTTCACCTGTACCAGTGAACTTGATTGGTTTTCCAGTAATGTGACGAACAGATAGAGCAGCACCACCACGAGTATCCCCATCAATCTTGGTAAGGATAACCCCAGTCACTTCCAACTGAGCATTAAACTCACGCGCAACATTGGCCGCTTCTTGACCAATCATGGCATCAACGACGAGCAAAATTTCATTTGGTTGAGCTAGTGCTTTCACGTCACGAAGTTCATTCATCAAAAGCTCATCAATCTGCAAACGACCTGCCGTATCAATCAAGACATAGTCATTATGATTGGCTTGGGCTTGTTCCAAACCTTGACGAACAATCTCCACAGCTGGAACCTCTGTCCCAAGTGCGAAGACAGGCACATCAATCTGTTGCCCCAAGGTTTTAAGCTGATCAATGGCAGCAGGACGATAGATATCCGCCGCAATCATCAAAGGACGAGCATTTTCTTCTTTCTTGAGTTTGTTGGCCAATTTACCTGCAAAGGTTGTTTTACCAGCCCCCTGCAAACCGACCATCATGATGATCGTCGGAATCTTAGGTGACTTGATAATCTCTGCCGTATCAGAACCTAAAACAGCAGTCAGTTCCTCATCAACGATTTTAATAATTTGTTGGGCAGGATTAAGGGTATCAATGACCTCATGTCCGACTGCACGTTCACGAACTTTCTTGATAAAGTCCTTTACAACAGGTAAGGCAACATCGGCTTCAAGCAAGGCCAAGCGAATTTCTTTGGTTGCCTCTTGAACATCAGATTCAGAGATTTTTCCTTTTTTACGTAGATTTTTAAAGACGTTCTGCAAACGTTCTGTTAAACTTTCAAATGCCATATTTTTCTCCTATTTATTCAATTCAGTGGAAATCGTCCGAAATGTTGCAAACACTCTAGTTCTTCGGGTGTGACTTCTTTCATGATTTCATTTGGATATCCCCAACAGCTAAAACCTATTTGCATGGCTTTGGAGTTATCATTGGGCGAGATAATCTGTAGTCGAGTAGGAAATGGTTTCTCTGCTGCTAATAGTTCGCAAGGTATTCCTTGATAAATAACTAGACTGCCCATGATTACTCCCGATTATCAATGCTTGTTAAAATTTCTATCTGCTCCTGCAGAAAGTCATCCTTGGGATAGCGCTCCAAAATCTGGTCAAAAATTTGACTGCGGACAATGTAGTCCGAGTACATGTGCAATTTCATCTCATAATCTTCCAGAATCTTTTCCGTCCGCTTGATATTATCATAGACAGCCTGACGACTGACACCGAACTCCTCGGCAATTTCAGCAAGGCTGTAATCATCAGCGTAGTAGAGCTCTATATAATTCATTTGCTTGTCTGTCAAAAGCGCCGCATAAAATTCAAAGAGCGCATTCATACGATTGGTTTTTTCAATTTCCATAACTTTTATTATACCAAAAATTAGCCTAATCTACCACATTAGCAGGCTAATCCGAGAAGATAGCCAGGTAAATTTGAAAAAGACATGAGCCTAGCCCCAAGTAATTTCCAATTGATAGCTGGCAAAGGGATGTCCCTCTTGATTTTGTAGTTGATAATCTAGCTCGATCTTTTGCCCATCAACTTCATAACGACTGGTTTGGATAATAAACTCCTGCATGCCCATGGGTGTAGGAATATAGGCCAAACTATCACTATCCTTTAGAAAGCGCATAATGGTCTTGGGATTGGAAAAACGGCTCATCACAAGTTCTTGACCATGAAATTTAATAACCACTTTTTCCTTTTCCTCATTATAGAAAAGCAGGTAGCTATAATCTCCCTTTTCATGCACTTCCACGTCATAAAGCTGGTCAATCACTTCCAACTGCTCATCAAACTGAATCGTATTTCGCATCCGAATCTTCACATCAAGTCCTCTTTCTTGTCTCTTGTCCTACTATTTTACCAAAAACTCTAGCTTTTTGCTATAATGGTCATATGAACGAAAAAGTATTCCGTGACCCAGTTCACAACTACATCCATGTCAATAATCAAATCATCTATGACTTGATTAATACAAAAGAATTTCAGCGTTTGCGTCGAATCAAGCAACTGGGAACTTCCAGTTATACCTTCCACGGTGCAGAACATAGTCGCTTCTCCCATTGTCTTGGAGTCTATGAGATTGCTCGTCGCATCACAGAGATTTTTGAAGAAAAATATCCTAAGGAATGGAATCCTGCCGAGTCTCTCTTGACCATGACAGCTGCTCTCCTACATGACCTTGGACATGGTGCCTACTCCCATACTTTTGAACATCTCTTTGATACAGACCATGAAGCCATTACTCAGGAGATTATCCAAAGTCCTGAAACGGAGATTCACCAAGTCCTGCTACAAGTGGCGCCAGATTTTCCAGAAAAGATAGCCAGTGTCATTGACCATACCTATCCTAACAAGCAGGTCGTGCAACTCATTTCCAGTCAGATTGATGCGGACCGCATGGACTATCTCTTGCGTGACTCCTATTTTACGGGAGCTTCCTATGGGGAATTTGACCTGACTCGGATCTTGCGTGTCATTCGTCCTGTCGAAAACGGTATTGCCTTTCAGCGCAATGGCATGCATGCTATCGAAGACTACGTCCTCAGTCGTTATCAGATGTACATGCAGGTTTATTTCCACCCCGCAACACGCGCCATGGAAGTTCTCCTGCAAAATCTTCTCAAGCGCGCCAAAGAACTTTATCCAGAAGACAAGGATTTCTTTGCACGAACATCTCCACATCTCCTCCCTTTCTTTGAAAAAAATGTGACCTTGTCTGACTATCTTGCTCTGGATGATGGTGTGATGAATACCTACTTCCAGCTCTGGATGACCAGTCCTGACAAGATTCTCGCAGACTTGTCGCAACGCTTTGTCAACCGCAAGGTCTTTAAATCCATTACCTTTTCACAAGAAGACCAAGACCAACTCGCTAGCATGAGAAAATTGGTTGAGGACATTGGCTTTGATCCCGACTACTACACTGCCATTCATAAGAACTTTGACCTCCCTTATGATATCTATCGTCCCGAATCTGAAAATCCACGGACACAGATTGAGATTTTACAGAAAAATGGTCAACTAGCCGAACTCTCTAGCCTGTCTCCTATCGTCCAATCTCTTGCTGGCAGTCGCCACGGAGATAATCGTTTCTATTTCCCAAAAGAAATGTTGGATCAAAACAGCATCTTCGCAAGCATCACCCAGCAATTTTTACACTTGATTGAGAACGATCATTTTACACCAAATAAAAACTAGAAGAGGAAATTTATGAGTATTAAACTAATCGCCGTCGATATCGACGGAACCCTAGTCAATAGCCAAAAGGAAATCACTCCTGAAGTCTTTTCTGCCGTCCAAGATGCCAAAGAAGCTGGTGTCAAAGTCGTGATTGCAACTGGCCGCCCTATCGCAGGTGTTGCCAAACTTCTGGACGACTTGCAGTTGAGAGACGAGGGTGACTATGTGGTGACCTTCAACGGTGCCCTTGTCCAAGAAACTGCTACAGGACATGAGATTATCAGCGAATCCTTGACCTATGAGGATTATCTAGATATGGAATTCCTCAGTCGTAAGCTCGGTGTCCACATGCATGCTATTACTAAGGACGGTATCTACACAACCAATCGCAATATCGGAAAATACACAGTGCACGAATCAACCCTCGTCAGCATGCCTATCTTCTACCGCACACCTGAAGAAATGGCTAACAAGGAAATCGTCAAATGTATGTTCATCGATGAACCAGAAATTCTCGATGCTGCCATTGAAAAAATTCCAGCAGAATTTTACGAGCGTTACTCCATCAACAAATCTGCTCCTTTCTACCTCGAACTCCTTAAAAAGAATGTGGACAAAGGTTCAGCCATCACTCACCTCGCTGAAAAACTCGGATTGACAAAAGATGAAACCATGGCGATTGGGGACGAAGAAAATGACCGCGCCATGCTGGAAGTCGTTGGTAACCCTGTTGTCATGGAAAATGGAAATCCAGAAATCAAAAAAATCGCCAAATACATAACTAAATCTAACGATGAATCCGGCGTTGCCCATGCCATCCGTACATGGGTACTGTAAAAGGGTATGAATAGACGAAAACCGCTCAGCTGAGCGGTTTTTTCCAAATCAAGAATTTTCTATACCATCATTTTTTTAAATGATCAAGGCAGGTAACTCACTATGAAATAAGCTAAATTACCAATCACTTGATGATCCACCAGCATCAAAACCACCACCTGACCAATCACTTGATGATCCACCAGCATCAAAACCACCACCTGACCAATCATCACTCGACCAAGGCGATGAGGAATCACTACTACTCTCATTATGATACTCATCTGAATTTTTAATATGGTAAGCTGTTAATGCTTTTTGTGACCAAGAACCATCATTTATAAAATCTTTATCATCAGGGTATAATTTATCCTTACCATAATAGAATTTATTAGATCTCCGTTTCCTACCCGAAACCCTACCTTCTGTAAGAAAAAGTACCACAAAAGAAATCATAAAAATTACACCGAAATGATCAAGAATTTCTACTACTAGTTCCCATATAGCTTTAGGGACTTCATAAAAATAATTTCTCTCTACTACAGGTGCATCAGCTAAGTCATAATCTTGATTGGATATGTTTTGGATTATATCAATCACAGCTCCATCATAGTCTTTGGCTCGCATCTTATCACGAGAGGCATCTAAGATTTCCCTAGCTTTTGTATCAGTCAATATAGTAGCTAGGTTATTAGAAGTCTCAATACGAAACTTTCTATCTTTTATAGCAATCAATAATAATGCACCCTTATTTGAATCCGAATAGCCAATTTTCCAAGATCTGGCAATCGTATTGGCTGACTTTTCTAAAGATTCACCATTTAAACTCTCAACAATATAAATACCAATTTGAGTATCCGATTTACCATTTAATTCTATTAGTTTATCTGAAACAACCTCTGATAAATAATGGTTTGGATCATAAATACCATTAGAAGGCCTATCTGGTATCACTAGATCTGCGTGAGTTGGTCCAATGAAAAATAACAGGATTGTAAAAAAAGACATTAAGATTAAAACTATTTTTTTCATCATAAAAGTCGGACCTTCTTTCTTTTAAAAATTTGCAATTTCAATAAGAATGAGAATAAATGATATTCTTTTTAAAATAGAATACTTCGATAAAGTCATCTTTCTATCAATCTATTGTATATGGTAGTTTCATTATAAGTTATTTATCTCACTTAATCAACGTAAAATATAGGAAAATTTGTTCTAAGTTTTTATTAAAACTATTATCTCTTAGTAATGAATACTAGCTTCGAACCTGACCATTAAATCAAGCTTTCTCCATCGTTTTCATACTGGAATGAAGATAGATGCAATTGGCACTATGGCAAGTAATAACTGTGCTAGAAGGTTATTAAGACCACGGGTAAAGAGATTAATTCCATACATTAAGAACCATAAGAACAAACTAACATTCAAAAAGTTCTGCTTGAAGCACCTCACCAATCCTTAGCGATTGGTTGCTTTTTATTGTAAAACTAACTGATTTCATAATAAACTGCTTTCTTACTATCTTAACTATATAGGGAGATTTTTTCTAGTTCGAATTAGAGAAAACTTTTCTGCCTCGATTGGTAAAGAACAGTAATACAAATGTCCATACCTACTTTCAACTAAATTCTCCTCCTTCCATAGTCCATTTCTATTTAAAAATTCTATATCGTCGGAAACAATCGTTACCCATGAATTTGGTTTATCTAAATTATCATCACTTCGTTGAAAAATATCCCATTTTTGTTCATTAAACCAAATATAATCTATAATTTTATATTTTTTTTCAACCTGTTTCTCTGTCAAATATTTTCTATATTGTTTCAACTCTGAATCAAATAATTTATAACCATTATTCTCTGATAAAGGATCATAGGAAATCAAATAATATCCTGTACTATCACAATCAAAGTATTGATGTTCAATTCCATCAACCACTATGTATAATTTATCCATCATCCCTCCACGTAATACATTTTACCATAGTTACAACTACAAACTATCAGG
Organism: uncultured Streptococcus sp.; assembly: GCA_963518035.1. Taxonomy (GTDB): domain Bacteria; phylum Bacillota; class Bacilli; order Lactobacillales; family Streptococcaceae; genus Streptococcus. The sequence continues at coordinate 14,915 of CAUQIK010000027.1, forward strand.
GCTTACGTCACTCATTTCCTGACTCCGTCTGTTCTATATTTTGTTCATTCTCCCGTTTCTCATTGAAATCTTTAAATGTTTTATCAATGACCCTCTTAACTCCATTCCAGAAATATGGTAAGGGTAATTTTGACTCTCCTTACTTGAAGTTTGACTTTGTGTACTTTCTTCAGTTGAAGAGGTCTCGTTCAAATCTGATGTTGTCGTAGTAGATGTAGGTTCAGAATTTGAACTTTTCTTTGACTTAGGAATGTAGTTACTATCAATTTTAGGTATATTTTTAATTTCCTCAATAGTAGGAATTTTAGGATTTTCTTTAACAGGTCTATACAACATCGAAAATGTGAAGAATAAGGCTAACACCGATGCGATAAACGGAAATATCTTTTTATCTGATTCATCTGAGGGAACCTTAACTACACTGGTACTAAGTGCCTTCCATTCAGGGTGTACTTCTTCGATGGCTTTTTTCTCTTGCCAAAGCGGAACGAGAAAGAATTGGTTGAAAGGTACAACTGTAGCCATAGCTGTCGCTCCTAATGGAATAATCCTATTGGAATTTACAATAAGCACGATACTTAGTATAGATAATAATACGAATAGAACTATTACTAATACTAGTCGCATTTTATATTCTTTTTTAATCTGGAGATATCTTTCTTTGGATAGCTTTTCTTGATCTTGATTGGGATGATTTGAGTCTTCCGATATGTTTTCCTTATCTGAAAAAATGTCATCATCAGGTAATTCTACTTTCAAACTCGTATCCGAATTCTGCAATACCTTCTGAACCGCTGCAAGAAAGGCTAATCCATTATCAGATGGAGAATATTGGAAGGTGATATGGATGACTTTTTTATCAAAGCTATCGCCATATCGCTCTACATATTGCTTACTTTCGAGGAAGTAGATGTAGTTGTTGATTTTTTCTTGCAGAATTTCAAGATGGACTGCTTCTATTTCTTCCTCCCAGTCAATTGGATCCACAAGGAGTAACTCTAAATGACTATCTACAACACCAATAGAGTCTAGTTCGCTAGGTTTCAGTTTTGAAACAATGGATTTGGTGACAATTTGTCTAAATTCCTCTGCTGTAAAAAGACGACGAGTATTTCCTGGTTTTTTTAAAATAAAGGAAGGATGATTTTTGATGAAGAGCTTATCGAATTCATCTTGTGTATACTGTTTTTTAGATTTCCAAAAGCCATATTGTGCATAATTCATCAACTCTTTACCAGTATGTTCTCCCGACATATAGCTGTCAGCAGCTTATTTGGGGATTTCTCTAACCACTTCTGGGCAGATAATATTAAAAGTTGGATAACGCAAGAAATACTTATTTCCATCTTGACAGATTTCCAACATATCTTTTTGACTAGTATAAACCGACTTCATTTTTAATATCTGTTAGCTCCTTGTGTTTTTTTAAATATTTCATTCCATACCATTCTTCCACTGATTTTCCTTCCCATTCGCGGTATTCTTCAGGATATTTCCATTTATAGTAGGCTTGTAGCATATAGGGAAACATGAAATAAACTTCAAAAGCAACAACTAAAATATTAAGAATCAGTATTGAAGCCAAAATACCGAGTCCTCCAATCAAATTATTCCTAATCTCCATCGAACTTGAGAAAAAAATACGAATGACTAGCCAAATTGCTACAACCAAACCACCATACTTGGCAATTATGCTAAACATCTTGCCGAAGAATCTATCACTAAAACTTTTCTTTAGACTTGTCCCATATAACAACATTCCTAATAACTCACACTCAGAAAGAATCATTGAAATAATTATTAATAATATCAATCCTACAAAAGTGAACATTCCCCAAAATCCAGCTACTGCATAAATTAAGTTTAGAGAAAAAAGATTGAGTTCAACAACTAGCCAGATAATAAAGGTAACCATAAAATGGAATTGGCCCCTATAAATCAAAATAAACTGCTGATTGTATCGCTTCCCTAGTATAATCAATAAAATCCATATTGCAAGTGCTATCCAAAATACCCAGTACGGAAGAAAATTAATGTCGGGTAAAGGGACTGTTAAATCTCTAGGATCAGAATGGTAAAATAAATAATCATTTAAAGCTACAATCAACCAATTGGGACCAATTATAAATAGGAAAGTCAGAATTACCAGCCAAACATATGATTTTTTTGTTCCTCTAAATTGCTCTTTTTTTAAAGCATCTTGGTAAATGTCCCGAGCAAATTTCCCTGAGACGACATCATCTAATAAATTTAAACTCTCCTCAAAACTTGCTTTAAAAATTGATTTCTTCATACTTTTCACCCAAAAACTATTCTAATAACTCCTTGTGTTTTTTTAAATATTTTTTTCCATACCACTCTTCCACTGATTTTCCTTCCCACTCACGATACTCTTCAGGATATTTCCATTTATAGTAGCCTTCTAAAAAGAAAGGAAACTCCAAAAATACAATTATGGCTATTAAACCAATATTTAACAAAATCCAACATATAAAGAGGCCAAAACCAGTTATAGAAGATGAAAAATTAATAGAAAAAGCTTTGAAAATATAATTAACAATCACAGCCAAGCCCAATATACCAGCTCCATAAATAGCAATACCTTTGGCAATTTTATCTTGTAAGGTAGGTAACTTAACTTCTCCATACATTCGTTTTTTCAAACTTCTAAGCTCCATTCTTAACATTACATAAGCCAAGAATACTAGAAGTCCAAAAAATACCAAGATCCCCCATGTTGTTAATATAGGTAACGTAATTGTTATAGCTAGCAAATTAAATTCAAACATAAACCATATCGTAAAAGTTATAATATGAAAGCGATAACGATAAGGGAGGATAAACGTCCGTTTAAATAATTTACCCATTAATACCAATAACAACCAAATTAATAAACAAATTAAATACACTTCAACTGTTAGTAAAGGATGCTGAGAAATAGGCAATCTCAAATCCTTAGGATCAGAATCATGTAAGGACATCGCAACAACAAGGATCATGAAATTTAAACCTATCGGAAACAACAGACTAAGAATAAAAGTTTTAATACCAAACCAAAAAGAGGGTCTCCCTTTCTTAAAGGCTTTCCCAAGTTTATTATAATAATCTTTTTTCTGATACTGTAAAAACCCATCATCTAATAAATTTAAACTCTCTTCAAAACTTGCTTTGAAAATTGATTTCTTCATAATTTTCACCCAAATCCTATTTTAATAACTCCTTGTGTTTTTTTAAATATTTTTTTCCATACCATTCTTCTACTGTTTTCCCTTCCCACTCGCGGTATTCTTCAGGGTATTTCCATTTGTAGTAGCCTTCTAAAAAGAAAGGAAACTCCATAAATACAATCATTGCCAAAAGAGCGATATCCGAGCCTATCCATACCAACAATAATCCTAATAAAGTTAAATGAGGCGAAACAACTATTCCAGTATTGGATAAAATTATCTTTAAAATTACAGCAATCCCTAATACTCCGGAACCATACAAGGCAATAAAACGCACCACTCTATCAACTAGAGTATTCTCACTTACCTCACCAAAGAAACGATTTTTTAAAATTCTTCTCTCAGTACGAATAAATAACAAAGCAAGAATAAATAAGAGAAAATAGATACCAGCGATACCTACTAATGTGAGAGTCGGTAAAGCTACTGTTATTCCTAATAAATTAAACTCTATACCTAACCAAATTAAATATGTTAAAATATGAAATCGATGTCTATATGGACGTATAAATGGCTCTCGAAAAATTTTTCCAACTATAATCAACACAAGCCAAATAAACGAACCAAGCAAGAAAATTTCAGGTGTCAATAGTTGCGTTTTGTAAATGGGTAATGTAAGATCCATAGGATCCGCATTGTGCAAAGAATTAGCAAAAACTGCTAAAAGAAAGTTTCCACCAAAAACAAAGAAAATACTAAAAAGAATATTCTTAATCCTGAAACCAATACTTGGGATTCCATTATTTAATCCCTTTCCTAAATGTTCGTAATACTCTTTCTTTGAATACTGAAGTGGAGCATCATCTAATAAATTTAAACTCTCCTCAAAACTTGCTTTAAAAATTGATTTCTTCATACTTTTCACCCAAATCCTATTTTAATAACTCCTTGTGTTTTTTTAAATATTTTTTTCCTTACCAGAAATCTAGATCCTAATCCTTAATCCAATCTCATAATACGGAGAGAAATCCCAACCAAATTAGTACATATATTTTCTCCTATTATACCACACCTCTATTTTCATCTGAAATGGTTTCCATTTTAGGACAAGAAAAAAACACTGATCATTCAGTGCTTTTTCGATTGAACTACTGCCCCCTGCAGGAATCGAACCTGCAACTACTCCTTAGGAGGGAGTTGTTATATCCATTGAACTAAGGGAGCTAGATAAAAACTCTGCTGAAGAAGCAGAGTTTTTTAGTCGAATTAACGACGGATTTCTTTGATACGAGCTGCTTTACCTTGAAGAGCACGCAAGTAGTACAATTTCGCACGACGTACTTTACCGTAACGAACAACTTCGATCTTTTCAACACGTGGAGTGTGGATTGGGAAGATACGCTCAACACCTACACCGTTAGAGATTTTACGAACTGTGTAGTTTTCTGAGATGCCAGCACCTTTACGTGCGATAACAACACCTTCAAAAATCTGGATACGTTCACGGTTACCTTCGACAACTTTCGCGTGTACACGAACAGTGTCACCAGGACGGAATGATGGGATATCTGTACGAAGTTGACCTTCAGTCAAGCTTTGGATTAATGGATTCATTTTATTCTCCTATCTTTGTCAATCTTGAGGAACCTTCCTCAGCGGATAAACTGTATTTTTGTGCGTCCATTACACACAAGATACAGTTTACCAAATTTCCACCTAAAAGTAAAGAAATTTATAGCAGAATTCCTAAAAAAATCGCAACCAAACCACCTAGGTAGGTCAAAGCCAGGTAAGAATAAAAGACCTTCTTATCACTTAACAGTCTTTGGAGTTCGTCATTCAAGGTCGAAAAAGTTGTCAAACCTCCGCAAAATCCTGTTGCTAGAATAGCATAGACTTCCTTGGACTCCACATGATTGTAGAATAATCCAATCAAAAAACAACCCAAAAGATTGGCTATTAGGGTTCCGAGTGGCAATTTAGATGCTTGATTATAGCGGGAAAAGAAATAGCGCACTAAAGCTCCGAAACCACAAGCAATTGCAAGATAGACGATTACCATTTCTTCCTCCCTAAATAGTAAGCTAAAAGCAGTCCTCCACCGATGCTAAAAAGCAAATACATGATCAAACTAAGATAACGCCCTGTATCCAGTAATTTTACAGCATCAAGCATTAGACTAGAAAAGGTTGTCAAACCACCACAAAAACCTGTACCCAGAGCTAAAATAACACCTTTACTGGTTCCTTTATAGACCAGATAGCCCTTGACAAGATAAACCAAGCAGAAAATGCCTAGATAGTTGACAAGAAGGGTTCCCAAAGGAAAGTCAGGACTGGCTGGTAACCAAGTGGAAATTAGGTAGCGGACAAGTCCGCCCAACATAGCAGCAAGAAAAATCCCTAGCGAATAAAATTGTTCTTTTTTCATTTGATATTTTGATCCTGATAATCACGCGAACGTTTGAGTATGTCCGAAAATGTTTCGACAATAGTCTCCTGATAGCGCTTGTCCTCTACACGACTTCTAACCTTTTCAAAAATAACTTCTTCTCTCTTAGTATCTAAAATCGGTTTACCTGAAGCTTTCTTATAGGCAACTACCCCCTCAACCAAATGCATTCGTTCTTCTAACAGCTTGACAATTTGGTCATCGATTTGATCAATTTCTTGACGAATACTATCTAAATCCATAGTGTCTCCTCCTTTATTTGAATTATTGTATCAAAAAGCCACCAA
>CAUQIK010000028.1:0-20399 GCA_963518035.1 uncultured Streptococcus sp.
TGCCATAACCTAACCTTACAAAAGAGACTTTAATCTTACATTTTTGTAAGATTGGAGGGAACATACCCATTTCATTAAAAATATTTTACCATAAAAAGAAAGTAAGAAGAAAACCCTTGCAGATACAAGGGTTCAGAAATTTTAAAATAGATTAGTCGAATTCATAGACTAACAGTAAAATAACTGTTTCTACCTCACCAAAACCAGCCTTCATTATCGTCAATAGCTTGGGCTTCTTTGCGTTTACGTGGGCCTGTTCCGTACATTTCTGCTTCGATTTCTTCCTTGGTTGGCATGATAGAAGCTAGGATGATATAGATAATCACGCCAAGTCCAAAGTTTGCAACTGTAAAAATGGCAAACAAGAAACGAACAAGGGTAACATCAAAGTTCCACTTGTCTGACAGACCTGCCAGAACTCCTGAAATCATGCGATTTCGTCTCATTTTATAAAATTTACTGTTCATGATTTTTCCTCTTTCTGCTAGGTTAGACATAGTATATCACGGGTAGGCTCGGCTTTCATCAGTCCTCAGGCTGATTTATTAGTAGCAATTTACCTCGACAAAGTCCACAGCGATAGCGTTTAGTATCAATCCTTCGCTTCCGATGATAACTTTGCTGGCAGGACTGGCAACGATAGAGTTTGATTGGCTTGGAGTTGCTATTTGGCAAGGATGGCACAAAGCGTAATCCATCCACTGCTTTCAAAAGTTCCTTAAAATCTCGATCCTTGTGTTGATAGCCCTTCCCTTGAAAATAGAGGTGATAATGACAGAGTTCATGTCGGACAATTTTCCTAAAAACATCCAGACCCAATTCCTGATAAACCTTTGGGTTGAAATCCAAATGCCCATCTTTGGGGAAAAATCGCCCACCTGTCGAACGTAGACGCCTATTCCACTGGACATGATGGATAAAAGGTCTGCCGAAGTCTTCTAGCGAAACTTGCTTGACGTAATCAGTCAGTTTCATTTGGAGCTAGAAGCGACAGATTGACTTTTTCACGTTCAGTGTCAATTTTCTTAACCCAAACGGTTACCAAATCACCGACAGACACCACTTGGCTAGGATGTTTGATAAATTTGCGACTCATGTGGGAAATGTGTATCAAGCCATCCTCATGAATCCCGATATCAACGAAGGCACCGAAGTCAACGACATTACGCACCACACCCTCTAGCTTCTGACCAACCACTAAGTCTTTGATATCTAGGACATCTTGGCGAAGCACAGGTGCATCAAAGGAGTCACGGAAATCTCGACCTGGTTTGAGAAGGTCAGCAATGATATCTTTAAGGGTTTCTGGACCAAGTTCTAGTTCTTGCGCCATTTCCTTGACTGAAAGCGACTTGAGTTTGCTTTGGGCTTCTTCGTTTAGGTCTTTAATATCTAAACGTTTGAAGAGCTCCTTAACAGCACTGTAATTTTCTGGGTGAACTCCTGTATTATCAAGGATATTGCTACTTTCCGGGATACGGAGGAAACCAGCAGCCTGCTCAAAGGCCTTGGCTCCCAGACGCGGAACTTTCTTGATTTGAGCGCGTGAAGTGATTTTTCCTTCTTCCTCACGGTATTTGACGATATTTTCAGAAATGGTTTTATTGAGTCCAGCTACGTGGGAAAGAAGTGCTGGGCTGGCTGTATTGACATTGACACCGACTTGGTTCACCACGGTATCCACGACAAAGTCCAGACTTTCAGACAGTTTCTTCTGACTGACATCATGCTGGTATTGACCGACACCGATTGACTTAGGATCGATTTTGACCAATTCCGCAAGGGGATCTTGCAAACGACGGGCGATAGAAATGGCAGAGCGTTTTTCAACGGTCAAATCTGGAAACTCCTGACGAGCAAGTTCGCTGGCAGAATAGACAGAAGCACCACTTTCATTGACAATGACATAACTAACCTCAGGAAAATCTTTAAGAACTTCCGCCACAAAGGCTTCACTTTCACGACTAGCCGTTCCATTTCCGATGGCAATAATCTCTACACCGTATTGACCAATCAAGTCTGCCAAATCTTTCTTGGCTTCTTCAATCTGACGAGCAGAGGCTGGTTTAACAGGATAGATGACATGAGTTGTCAGCATTTTTCCTGTAACATCCACGACAGCTAGCTTGGCACCTGTACGAAAGGCTGGGTCAAATCCAAGAACCACGCGCCCTTTCAGCGGAGCAACCAAGAGGAGATTGCGTAGGTTGTCCGAAAAGAGTTGGATAGCCCCTTCCTCCGCTTTCTCAGTCAATTCTGTACGAATACGGCGCTCGATAGCAGGCAAGACTTTTTTCTTAACAGATTGCTGAACAACTTCATCAATATAAGTATTTTTTACCTTGAAACGAGCAGCAAAGAAAGCTAGAATACGGTCTGTCGCATGTTCAAAGCCAACTTTCAAGATGCCTAATTTTTCCCCACGGTTGAGGGCTAAGGTTCGATAGCCCTGCATGTTGCCAACTGTCTCTGAGAAATCGTAATATATCTGAAAAACCTGCTTTTCATCAAGACTTTCATCCTTGACTTGAGAAGTGAGTTTAGAGTGTCTCAGCACCTCCTGATAAGTCATGGAACGCAAGGTCACATCTTCCGATAAGGCTTCAACCAAAATATCAACTGCACCAGACAAGGCTTCCTTGCCAGTCGCAAATCCTTCACAGACGAACTTTTCAGCTTCCTTCTCTAAACCAGCTACATTCTGCAAAATCAAGCGAGCAAGCGGGAAGAGTCCGGCTTCACGGGCAATGGTCGCCTTGGTACGACGTTTTTCCTTGTATGGAAGATAGAGTTCTTCAACATCTGCTAGTTTTTCTGCAGCTAAGATAGCTTCTTCCAACTCCTTGGTCAACTTGCCTTGTTCTTGAATCTTAGCCAAGACAGCTTCCTTACGGTCGTTGAGATTTGTCAGACTTTTATCCAAGTCGATAATGGCCTTAATCGCCACCTCATCCAGACTACCAGTCATGTCCTTGCGATAACGCGCGATAAAGGGAATAGTCGCCCCTTCAGCTGTCAAACTTAGAACGGTATCAATTTGCTTTAAAGTCACTCCCAAATCCTGGGAGATTTTTTCATATTTTTTATCCATGAATCTATTATACCACAAGCTAATATTATTCAAATTATCTCTTACAATTTTAAAACATAAGTTGGGAAATAAATTTACTTCATTTCAATATTCTATTCATTGAGAAGGTTGCAATTTAATTCTAATAGTTTACAAAAGAATCTATGAGTAATTTCATTTTTTTATTTTTGACAAAACGCTTTATAAAGCTATTTGTTGAAGTTAACGAATCAATTTTCAGTGCAAATAAAAAAACCGCAAGCCTGAGCCTGCGGTTGGTATAATCTATTTTGAAATTTTGAAACAAAAAAGAGCATTTAAGCTCCCTCCTTTGAAATAACGGACACTTGGCTGGTCGGTGTACCCAGCATCTCAGATACCTTTTTCAAGGTGCGGCAGGAACCTTTCTGCCCTCAAATGTCTTTCGTTAATGTTATTCTAGCACCATCTACTTTTTTTGTCAAACTTTCTCAATCTACCAGACTTAATCAGGATTTATAAAGCTCTATTATTCGTTAGATACTCAATTTTAACTTTTCCCTTTTCCTTAAAATAATAGTATAATAGAGGTAGAATTTAGAATCGAGGTACACCTATGGCTGTAAAATTTACAAAAACGGACGACTTGGATAAGATGTTTGAGGAGTTTGCGAAACTCCCTGATTTGAAACAAGTCACTTTCCCTGATGACAAAGAGAAAAAAGCCAAAGCAGAAAAGAAAAACTAGATGACTGCTTTCCAACAACTCCCTTCCAGTGTGCTTCAGACTGGGGCTATTTTTCTCTCTATAATCATTGAAGCCCTCCCCTTCGTTCTGATAGGAAGTATTGTTTCAGGGCTGATTGAGGTTTATATCACACCTGAAAAGGTTTATCATTTTCTCCCTCGAAATCGTTGGGGGAGAATCTTTTTTGGGACCTTTGTCGGGATGCTTTTCCCTTCTTGTGAATGTGGAATCGTCCCCATTATCAATCGTTTTCTGGAAAAAAAGGTTCCCAGTTACACAGCCGTTCCCTTTCTTGTGACAGCGCCTGTTATCAATCCTATTGTCCTCTTTGCGACCTATTCTGCCTTTGGAAACTCATTCCACGTCGCCCTGTTACGAGCTCTGGGTTCTATTGTTGTGGCTGTGATACTTGGGATTTTTCTAGGATTTTTCTGGCAAGAACCGATTCAAAAAGAAAATCGTATGGCCTGTCATGAGCACGATTTTTCTCACTTGACTCCTACAAAAAAAGTTTTTCAGGTCTTTGTGCAAGCAATTGATGAATTTTTTGATACGGGGCGTTATTTGGTATTTGGCTGTCTCTTTGCCTCTATTATACAGGTCTATGTTCCGACTCGGATTCTGACCTCTATCAGCGCAACCCCTCTTTTTGCCATCCTGCTTTTGATGCTTTTGGCCTTTCTTCTGTCGCTCTGTAGTGAGGCGGATGCCTTTATCGGTGCTTCTCTTCTCTCAAGTTTCGGTTTAGCACCAGTTCTGGCCTTTCTCGTCATTGGCCCAATGCTGGATATCAAAAATATTCTCATGATGAAAAATTACTTGAAAGCACGATTTATCAGTCACTTCATAACGATTGTGACTCTTGTCGTCTTAGTGTATTCTCTCTTGATTGGAGTCATCCTATGATTCGATTTTTAGTTTTAGCTGGCTATTTTGAACTGACCATTTATCTCCATCTGTCGGGCAAATTAAACCAGTACATCAACATGCACTATTCCTATCTTGCCTATATCTCCATGGTGCTTTCCTTTATCTTGGCAATCGTTCAATTGTATATCTGGATGAAGCAAGTCAAAACCCACAGTCATTTGAACAGCCGATTGGCGAAGGTAATGAGTATTGCTCTTCTGGCTATTCCTATTGTCGTCGGCTTAACATTTCCAACTGTTAGCTTGGATTCTCAGACTGTTTCTGCCAAAGGCTATCATTTCCCCTTATCAGAAGGTACGGATCAAGCCATTCAGACTAGTGAAGGTACGACAAGCCAATATTTGAAACCAGATACCAGTTCTTATTTTTCAAAATCAGCTTATGAAAAGGAAATGCGAACTGCGGCGGATAAATACTTGTCCCAAGATAGTATTCAGATTACTAATGAAAACTATATGGAAGTCATGGAGGCTATCTACGACTATCCAGATGAGTTTGAGGGCAAGACAGTCCAGTTCACAGGCTTTGTCTATAACGACCCCAGTCATGCCAATAGCCAATTTCTGTTCCGCTTCGGCATTATTCACTGTATCGCAGATTCTGGTGTATATGGATTGCTGACCAAGGGAAATACCCGTCAGTATGAGAACAACACCTGGATAACAGCCAAAGGAAAACTGGTCAATCACTATCATAAAGAACTCAAACAAAATCTCCCAACCTTGGAAATCGAAAACTTTACCAAAGTCGATAAACCAGAAAATCCCTATGTGTATCGAGCTTTTTAAGGAAAGTAAGATAAAACGAACAAGTTCCATTCTGAATGACAGAAAAAGAGCCTGTTCGTTTTTTTGTTATATGAGAATTAGTGACTTGTAGATTTTCATCTTATACCATTTCCAGCAATACAAGTAGCTCATTGAAAATAAGGGAGCCACTCATTAATCAGACTAGCGATTTCTTTGGGGGCTTCAGTATAAAGCTCATGGCCAAAGTTATCTAGAAAAATAGTATCAAAATAGTCTGGCAATTCTTTTAGGGTTTCCTCTCTCCATGTAGCTTCATTAGGATAGCGAGGACTGATAAACAAGGTATCTCCCACTTCTCTCTTAAAAGCTTGGATTTTTCTTCGTAGGCGGAGAATCGCTTCTATATTTTCATAATTTATAGCCAACTCATATCTACTATACTCCGCATCCCAGTGATAGGACTGTCTTGCAGCTTTCTCCATATTTTCTGACCAATGCTTTGCTTCGGATTTTTCTTTAGAAATAAGAAGATTTAAGTCCGAAACGACTTGAGATTCAATATAGTTTTTAGTTTCCTCTAACTCTGTATCTAAAGATAAAATCTTATCTAAATCTAGATAGCCACCATCCAAAAGAATCAGTTTTGTCACTTCATAAAATTCCGATGCAAGATAACGCGCCAAATCTCCTCCAAGAGAATGTCCTATCAGACAGATAGATTCTTCCTCTACAATCTCATTTTTAAACCATGATTTCAATTCTGTTTCATCTCGAAGATGCTTTTCATATGGATTTAGAAAGTAAACCTGCGAATTTAGTTCTTGAAGAAAATCCTTGCTATGATAGACATTGCTTCCCAAACCGCCAATAAAAAATGTCTTCATCCAATTACTTAATACTATGCTTATTCATCTTTTGTTCAAAGATAGTCGTGATAATTTGACGCAATTCTTCGCGTTCTTTTTCTGGAATTTCACCACTTGTTTGAGCTGCAGCGTAGAGTTCAGGGTGTTCAATTGAAATACGTTTAATCGTACGTGTTGTAGCATGTTTTCTGACGAAAAATGGGATTCGCTTAATCAAGTCTTGTGGTACTAGAGCAAGAATCTTCTCAGCAGTTTCCTTGTCACTAATCTTAGACGTCGTAAGCCCCTTCTTAATCATTTCCTGTTCTTTTTCTGTAAAATCTTTTAATTCCATTCGATTAGTCCTCCTTTTTTCTTTAAGTTAAATTATATATCATTTGTAGCAAGACGACAAATAGTCTGTTTGTAAAATGCTCTCTATACTACAACTTTCCTGTTACTCTTAATTGCTCTTTAATGAAAAATCACAAACCCATTTGGATAAATCACAAGCTGATTTTCCAATTCTTGGCAATTGTTCGCTAGTGCTCCTGCTTCCACTTCTTTCTCTACAATATAATCTTCTGTTGATTGGTTGAAGATAGCTTTGAGAACCTGTCCTTCGTATGTCCATTCCAGGGCTACTAGATCTGGTTTGATTTCTTGAAGATCATACTTACCATGCTGAATGGTTGCTGACGCTTGTTTTCTAATATTAATCAGCTTCTTCATGAAGTTAAGCATATCATTGTCACTTGATACGCGTTCCCAAGGCATACAACGACGACAATCTGGGTCTGGACCGCCAGTTAAGGCTAACTCTGTTCCGTAATAGATACAGGGTGTTCCCTTTTGTAAAAAGAGAAAGGCTAGGGCTGATTTGACAAGTTGAACGTCTTCATTTGCCGTCCATAAAATACGTTCTGTATCATGCGAATCTAGAAGATTAAACATCACTTCTGAAATCTGCTGCTTGTAATACATAGACTGGCCATTGATTTCATCGATGAATTGGTCTGTCTTCTTAATTCCTCGTAAGAAATACTCTTTGATACTATCAGATAAAGGATAATTCATGACCGCATGGAACTCATCTCCATTTAGCCAAGGCTGAGCCGTATGCCAGACTTCTCCTAAAATATAAAGATCGGGCTTTTTAGCTAAAACTGCCTTGCGAAAATCCCTCCAGAACTGATGGTCAATCTCATTAGCAACATCCAAACGCCAAGCATCAATATCAAACTCTTCAATCCAATAAGTCGCAACCTTTAAAAGATAGTCCTTGACCTCTGGATTGGCCGTATTTAGCTTAGGCATATAGTCCTCAAAACCAAAAGCATGATAGGGTAACTCTCTCTTATTAACTAGCTTTTCAGTTGTCACTGGAAATTGTTGAATATGGAACCAATCCCTATAATCAGATTGCTCACCATTTTCGACAACATCTTGCCATTGAGGAGATTGCGAACCAATATGATTAAAGACAGCATCCAGCATGATTTTCATACCACGTTGATGAGCTTGCTCGATCAGCTCCCGAAATGTCTCCTTGTCTCCAAAATGACGGTCAATTTCAAAGTAATCTGTCGTATTGTACTTATGATTGCTCGTAGATTCAAAAATCGGACAAAGATAAAGTCCAGTAATACCCAAGTCTTGCAAGTAATCCAGATGGTCAATAATCCCCTGTAAATCACCACCAAAGAAATCATCACTTCGAGGTGTGATAGATGAATCCCAGTCTAAAGTCCCTTCTGAGTTTAATCGATCTTTTCCATTGGCAAATCTCTCGGGAAATATCTGATACCATACCGTATCTGAAACCCAGTCTGGCACTTGACATGCATCAATCTCATGTATATAAGGCAACTTAAATCCATTCCCAATAGCATGAAGATTTTCTAGAGAATTTTCCATACACCCTTTATCGCCATGCAAAATACTTTGACCTTCTGTATCCTGAAGTTCAAAGTGATACTGGATACGTGCAAAGCCAACTGACACTTCAACCTGCCAATAGTCAAATAAGGCGTCAGAAGTCAGCTTGGACATTTCCTTTGTATCCTGATAAAACTCCTCCATAAAGATAAAAGGATCCCCATAATGCAAGTTGATGCTTTCAATATCCCCTTTCTTAGTTCGAATCCGAATATGAAGTTTCTTATCCTTATAAAGATAGGCGAACTCCGACTCAGGCCTATGGTAAATAGCACTTAATTCCATCAATTTCTCTCCTAAATTTTTAATCGATTTTTACGCAAACGTTTTCAAATTCAATAAATCCAGTATACTATTTTTGTAAATTATTTTCAAGGAATGTCCGTAGATTCTAGTGGTTTGGTTCTATAAATAAAAAAGCAGCCAGTCTTACAACTTGCTACTTTTCAAATGATGATTTACAAATGTCTTTCCAGCCACTCTATCTTTTTAAAATCCTTATTGTTATTGTGGTTATTTCGATAGGAATCTTGGGAAGAAGCCTTGTAAATACTTAAATACTGTTCTAAACTTGGAACGCGAAAAGTGATGTTTTCGAGATGAATCAGCTCTATATCCGATTCCGAAACTCCTGCAAAATCAGGTAAAGAATCGATACTTCCGAATTCAACACTCAGACCATCTTTTTGGAATTCATGCTCATGAATATCTATTAAGGCGTAGCCTAAGTGTTTCATCACTTTCATTATCTTGTCCCAGTCATAAATTCTGAGATGATCAGGTGCTTCCCAACCTCTAGGGTCACCAGGCACATGAATGTCAATGTCAGACGGCCCCCATTCTTCATTTGATCGGTATTCAAACCCCAAAGACCCCATGAGCGTCGGAGTGATTCCGACTTGGTTTAAATGAGAACAAATTGTTCGAAATTCATCAAATAGAGAATTCATTCCTCCTCCAATCGTTGATATGAAACTCGATTTCGCAGTGAAAAATAAACTAATTTTTACCTTCTACTCTTTCGGTTTTGAAAATACTTCTACTCGCTGAGCTAGGACTTTGATTTCTACAGGTAGGTTATCCGATTTATCACCGTCAACATCTGACTCCAATTCACTATCTGAAGAGATCTTAATATTACGTGCTCTGATATACTCAATATTATCATTGCCGACAACATCTCCTTTTAGTAAATCAGGAATGACGGATAATTTGGAGAATAGAGACGCATCTTTTAGAATCAAAATATTGGCATAGCCGTCTTTGTTTTCTTCAAAGATTTTCTTATCAGCGAAGTAATTTGTCAAGAGAACCAAAACATGACTAGCTTCACCAACATAATTTCCATTTTCTGTCTCAACCTTAATGTTAAAGACCTGATCCGTCATGACAGACTTCATGGTATTTACAGCATAGGCTAAAATACCGAATTTTGTCTTGTCCTCGATTTCAACATTGTGAATCGCCTCAGGAAGTGAACCGACACTAAAGATATAACCAAAATAATTGTCATTCGCTTTTCCGATATCAATCTTATTGGTTAAGTTGAAATCCAGTTCATCAATCGCGCCATCAATGTCTTGATTGATTTCCAACAGTTTCGTAATGAGGTTACCCGTCCCACCAGGGATAATCCCTAACTTAGGAATGTAGTCTCTCTCAGCAATACCAGAAATGACTTCATTTACAGTGCCGTCTCCACCAAACACAACCACTGCATCGTACTGCTCACTAGAAGCTTCTTCAGCAAAATGTGTTGCATCAAGCGCTTTTTCAGTAATTTTGGTTTCTACGTGCTCAAAGTATTCTTTTGCTTTATTTTCCAACTTTTCTTTGTAATCCAAAGCCTTCTCGCCACCAGAAGTAGGGTTGATAATTAACATTGCCTTTTTCATTGATTTTCTCCTTAATATTCATAAAAAATGTTTATATTTCATCGTACGCAAGTAAATATACTACCATTATACAATGAAAATACGGAAAAGAGAAATATGACGTACTGGAGATTGAAACGCTTTTATTTTATATCAACCTCATTATCCCATCGCCTGAGTACATCATTTATGGGTTCATCCAAATAAGAGTAGGCCTTTTCCTTTATCCAATCAGGAATACCATAAGCTGCCTCTGCTATGCTGCCAGTGATTGCAGCAAGTGTATCACTGTCGCCACCAAGTGAGATGGCATTTCTTATCGCATCTTCGAAGTCTCTACTTTCTAGAAATGCAATAATGGCCTGTGGTACGGTATCCTGGCACGTTTCATTGAAACGGTATGTAGGGCGGATTTCATCTAAAGTTTGAGATAGATTGTAGCCGTATTCCTGCTCAATATAATCCTTAATCCGTCTTTTACACTCTGTAGGATTGTCATTGATTGGTTGCTCATAATCTCCGCAATAACCTCCAAAGTAATAACGACACAGAAAGATAGCATCAGCTGTAGCCATTGCACCTTTGATACCTTCTGGATGATTATGAGTTACCTCTGCAGAAAGACTCGCAAATTCCCTAGATGATGGCCACATTCCGGTTCTCGCACAAAAACCACAGTCCATTGTCCAAGCACATGGAGAAACACGCATAGCCGAACCATTCCCAAAGCTATTATAAGGCTCACGGTTATCGCTGTTTAGCCATGCATTAAACCGAGCACCATAATCAGCATTCG
Source organism: uncultured Streptococcus sp. (assembly GCA_963518035.1). Taxonomy (GTDB): domain Bacteria; phylum Bacillota; class Bacilli; order Lactobacillales; family Streptococcaceae; genus Streptococcus. The sequence goes on from CAUQIK010000028.1 coordinate 10,930, forward strand.
GATACAGTCTGCCATATTTCTTCATCGCGTCAATGAAGTCGTCTTTTTGTCCCCCATTCATAATCGCTTCTGCAACAGCACAGGTCATAACCGTGTCATCTGTAAAAAAGCAATCCTTCCGAAATAAAGGAAAGTCCTTCGTTTTGATATTGTTCCATTCGTAAACAGAACCGATAATATCTCCGATAATTGCTCCTAGCATAAGATTCCTCCTCGTGAACTATTGGTTTAGACTGATTTTTCTACTTCCCATACTCTTTTATTTTATCAGCATATTCAGTCAAAAGATTCTTTGAATAAATTTTTTCAGCTTTTGAATTTCTAACTTCTTTCCAAAGAATAGAAGCTACTTTTAACTTGTTTGAGTAGTTACGACTATTTTCGTCTGCACAGAAATCCTTTAGAAATTGATTCCATTGACAAACCGAATGATCATACTTAGCATAATCTGAATTTCCATAATAAACTTTTAGCATATCTTGGATTGTAAAACTCAAATCATTTTCTCTTTTTACTTTTCTCCAAGCTGTAGCCATATCAGCAGTAAATTTAAATGGCGAAACACCAGTTAAAGTTGAGAAATATTCTCTAAAGTTAGTGTTAAAAGAGAATCCACATTCAAACAAGGGTGTATCTAAGCTAATAGCTTCTACTTGTTTCTTTTTCCTTTTTATTGATGACTTTTTAATCAACTTCCCCTTAAAGTACTGCTCAATAATATGATTGAGTTCTTGTTTAGTACCTCTATATTCTAATCCTAATGACTTACATAGTTGTGAAAGTTCATCACGATACCAATAGTATTTATTAAACTCATCAAAGGATGCTATTTTATCAAACTCAGGTCTGCTTTCTATCAATATAACACCTCCTTAAAACCAATTTAGGTTGTCATCTCTAAAAACTGAAGTTTTACTCTCTATATTTTTAGTTTTTATCCAAGTTTTACTAACAAACTTTTACACTCAGCGGTTCGCTGTTAGCGTATCGTTTCGTCGTAAACTCCTTACTCTACGACAGCTATCCCATGGGCAGAACATCTACTTTTACTTCGCTGATGCTTCAACTCGTACAAGCAGTGATACCGCTTCAACATGATGCGTTTGCGGAAATAAATCAACCGGTTGTACTTTCTTCAATTCATATCCTAATTCTCGGTAGAGTTTGATATCACGCGCCATAGTAGCGACATTACAAGAGATATAGGCGATGCGATCAGCTCCTGTTTGGCTACTTGCCTTGATAAAGCTTTCTGTGAGTCCTTTCCTTGGTGGATCCACTAGGATAAGGCTTGGCTGAATTCCTTCTTTAAGCCAAGCCTTCATAGCATTTTCAGCTGTATCACAGACATAGCTGGCGTTTGAAATATTGTTCAGCTGAGCATTCTTTTTGCTATTCTCAACCGCTTCTGGAATGACTTCAACACCATAGACTTCCTTTACATGTTTCGCAACAGAGAGGCCAATCGTCCCGATACCAGAGTAGGCATCAATAACCACATCATCTGATTTTAATGCAGCAAAGTCAATGGCTGTTTGATAAAGTTTTTCCGCCATTTCAGTATTGACTTGATAAAAAGCGGGTCCAGCGATTTGGTAGTCATTTCCCAACATCTGGTCAGTAATAAAGTCTTGTCCATAAATGGTGCGCCATTCCTTACCAAAAATCGCATTGGTGTTCTGGTCATTGATATTTTGCACAACAGACACAATCTCTGGGAACTGCTTGATTAGTTGTTCAATCAATTGGTCCACACGAAAAACTTTGGGACGAGTTGTTACCAAAATAACCATGATTTGACCTGAATAGTGCCCACGACGCACCACAAGGTTTCGAATCAAGCCAGATTGTTCCTTTTCATCATAAGGTTTCAAATCATAACGACGGAGCAAGTCGCGTAGGGCTACAACTACCTCATCAATCACAGGATCTTGGATAAAGAAATCTTCTAGAGGCATGAGGTCATGCGAATTCTTACGGAAAAATCCTGTTTCCAAGACACCATTTACTCGTCGAACAGGCACCTGCGCCTTGTTACGATACTTAACTGGATTTTCCATGCCAAGCGTTTCAGTAACCTCTACATCTGCAATTCCAGCAATCTTGTATAGACTGTCCTTAACCTGCTTGGTTTTAAACTTGAGCTGTTCTGGATAGGCAAGATGACCTAAATCTGCAATTCCTGAACGCAGGTAAGCCAAATCTAGATCTTGATTACGGTGTGGCGACTGGACAAGGTATTCTTCAACCTTACCAAAACCAATCTTTTTATTAACCTTGAGGACACGCATGAGGATTTTTTCACTTGGTAAAGCATTCTCGACAAAAAAGACCAAACCATCCACCTTGGCCACTCCTGCCCCTTCATGGGTCAAGTCAACAATTTCAACTTCTACAATATCATTTTTCTTTAACATTCTCTTCTCTTTCTATTGGCCGACAAAAAAGACGGCAACGTTACGGTTACCATCTATTATACCATGAAATTTCTTAAGAACCAAAACTCTTGAAGAAGTTGACAATGGCTTGCCAGAGGGAGCTTAGGAAATTACCGCCGTCCTCTAGCGCCTTATCCGCATCAAAGTTAAGGTTGATATTTTTAAAACTGTCGCCAGCTTGTGATACGATACTTTGTTTAAGGTCATTCAAGGTTTTAGTGAAGTCTGTATTGCTGAGGATATCACTTTTTGAGAGATTTAAAGCAAAATTGATGATGATATTGATCTGGTTTCCTGTTATGACCTGATCAAGTTTGTAATTTTTTAAGGTATCTTCAACGATTTTGCGGACATCTTCCTCCGTCAGATTTCCCTTACTTTCTTTAGCTTTGGCGAGTCCTGACTTGATATCGGCTAGGGCAACGTTCAATTTATTAGCATCATAGCCTGACTTGTCCTTGTTTTCAGCATTGATATCAGACAAAGCCTTCAACTCTTCTTGAGCCAAGTCTTTATTGGCTTGTGGTACCTTGGCTCCATTAGCCTCTAGCGAATAGTAAATCCCTGCTAAGGCACTCTCACCTGTAACTGGAATGGGTGCTGCTACAGTGATTTTGGCGTGTTCCACACCCAAAGTTACGGCTGCATTTCGGTACATATCCTGAGTCACCTTAGTGATGTTTTCTGGTGTTTCAATCTTGACCTCAAGTGGCGATTTGTCACCTAGTTTTTGAATCTTGGCTGATGAATACAACTGTAAACTAGAGTCATTGGCAACATTCATAATCTTAGAATAGACATCAGGTGTCATGGTCTTGAGTTCTTTGGTGTCTGTTGAGGCGTTGTAGCCTAGTTTTTTAAGGGTTTGATTTTTTTGATCTTCAGACAATGATGAACCAAGGACATATTCAGGTTGAACATAGGTTTCATCGATGACTTTTTGAACATCAGTTGCTGCATGGACACTATTCATAGCTGTTACTGCCCACAAGACCGCAGCACTGGTCAGAAAGAGTTTCTTTCTCATAGGGAATTTCCTCCTTTACCTTTCTAGAGTAATATATCTATCTTAAAGAAAACTTATAACAAAAACACCTGGGCTAGCCAGATGTAGAAAAGAGAGTGAAACATTTGATGATGTAAAGGTTGAGTTGAACCTGTCTAGAATAATAATAGTTTCCCCCATTTACATAAAGTTCTGCACCGTGGAAGATAGAAATGGGGTGAATATAACTATAAGTCTTTCCAGTGGTATTGCCAAGCAAGGGGGCAACAGTCTCACGAGAATATTGTTTGGCCAGTGCTAGGGTGTTTTCCTTACCATTTTGGGCGATAAAATCGATATAGGCAGGTCCAAAATTATAGGCTTGAACAGCCGTCCAGACATCTACACCCTGCTTCTGAGCCAGATAGAGATTGTCTGTCAGAGTTTGAACACCTTGCCGAATGCTAGAGGCATTATCATTGATGGTATTGGTTGAACCACTGGCAGACTCACTAGACTGCATAACATCGCCTTCTTTTCCTTTTGTTTCAGTATAAATCATAGCGAGCACAAGCTCTTCGTTTGCTGGAGTGTCTTTTTCACTCAAGATTTCGCGTACCATGGGTTGATAGGTCATGACTTGCTTGACATCTTGGTGAACGCGGTAAGCTTTATATCCAGCAAAAAGGAAGACTGCCAGTACAAGCACTCTTCGAATTCGTTTAAACATTATTTACTTTGGATATCCTCGATATTTTTTATTAAGATAGAGTAGGTTCCATTGTCGTTTTGGATAAACTCAACAGACTCGGCGTCTTGATAGACATTATTGGGAACGATGAGCTCAATTCCATTTGACAAGGAGAGTTTTTGGTTTTCAAATTTCTTTAATTGGCGACTAGCATCAATTTCATCAAATTGAACTGGCTCTGGTACTGCTTCTTTGACTTGGTCAATAAAGCTCAAACGAGCCGTCAGATTGTTGTCAAAAAGGTCGTTGGCCAATTTTTCAGGTGACAATTCATTACTTTCTTCTAGATTATTGAAAATAGCTGATTTGACCTTGGATTGAAATTGAAAATCATCTGTGTTAAAAGTCTCAGCAATTCTCTGAGCCGTTTTTTCTAGTTCTTTGATAGATTTCTTTGGTGAAATCTTAGGGGCAACGGCAAGAAGATTATCTGAAAAATAGTTCAAAAAAGTCCCGTTGTACTTAATTCGTTTTTCAATCAGATGATACTTGCGACTCTGAAGATTGACCACCAAGGCTTCGTCGGCACCCGTTCCAAATCCAGGCAGGTTATTCTGAGTTAGCTTAATTGGATTATCAACTTCTCCACCGAGGTGGGTCAAGGTCTCCCGCAGGGCAATTCGCAAGAAAGCGAAATGTTCTACACCTTCTTTAGAAAATTGCACAAAAATCAAGTCATTGGTCTTTAGATTTTCGGAAATACTGAACTCCTCTTTCCAGAGATTAGCCAGCGTCACTGATGTCTCCAACAAATCGTCTGTAATATGATTGAAGAAAGGATTTTCTTCCTCGAAAATCCCAGTCTTGGCTTCATCTGAATACACACGTTCAATTTTTTTACGCAAGTATTCTTCGATTTTTGGAGTAATATTGAGAAACTTATCCGCTAGGAACAGCTCGGTATCATCCGGACTGAACTGATGAATAATAGCTTTCTTAATATAAATATCCATAAAAATTTTAGTCCTCGTATAATGGGAAGGCATCTGTCAATTCTTTGACTGCACTTCTCACTTCTTCCAAGACAGCCTCGTTTTCTGCACTCTTAAGGGTTTTAATGATAAGTTCAGCCACTTTGCGACTTTCTTCTTCACCAAATCCACGTGCAGTAATAGCTGCTGCTCCGATACGAATACCACTTGTCTTGAATGGTGACAAGCTTTCGTAAGGGATTGAGTTTTTATTTAGGGTAATATTGACTTCATCCAGCAAGTTTTGAGCAACTTTTCCGTTTTCTACAACCTTAGTCACATCCACTAGGAAGAGGTGGTTTTCAGTTCCTCCAGAAATAATACGGAAATCAGGGTCTTGCAAGAAGACATCCGCCATAGCCTTGCTATTTTTGATAACATTAGCAGCATATTCCTTGAAGGCTGGATCCAAAACTTCTTTGAATGAAACTGCTTTAGCTGCCACAACATGCTCCAAAGGACCGCCCTGAATACCAGGGAAAATAGCTGAATTGATTTTCTTAGCAAGTTCTTCGTCATTAGTCAAAATCAAACCACCACGTGGTCCACGAAGGGTTTTGTGGGTCGTTGTTGTCGTGATGTGAGCGTATGGCACTGGGCTTGGGTGAAGACCAGCTGCAACCAAACCAGCGATATGAGCCATATCTACCATGAGCTTAGCGCCAACAGCATCTGCAATTTCACGGAATTTTGAGAAGTCGATAATTTGAGAATAGGCTGAAGCACCGGCTACGATCAATTTTGGTTTTACTTCTTGAGCTTGTTTCAAGATAGCATCAAAATCCAAGAGTTCCGTTTCAGGGTCAACACTGTAAGAAACAAAGTTGTAAGTTTGACCTGAGAAGCTAACTGGAGCTCCGTGGGTCAAGTGTCCACCTGCTGCCAAATCCATCCCCATAACGGTATCACCTGGCTCAATCAAGGCCATGTAAGCCGCACAGTTAGCTTGGCTTCCTGAGTGAGGTTGGACATTGGCAAATTTAGCACCGAAAATTTCTTTTGCACGTTCAATGGCTAGAGTCTCTACTACGTCTACTACATCTGTTCCACCATAATAACGGCGTCCTGGGTAGCCTTCGGCATATTTATTCGTCAAGATAGACCCTTGAGCTGCCATAACAGCCTTGGAAACCACGTTTTCCGAAGCAATCAACTCAATGTTGTTTTGTTGGCGTTCTTCTTCTTTGGCAATAGCATTCCAGAGATCAGCATCGTATGCTTTAAAATCGTCTTTGTCAAAAATCATAGGTCTTCTCCTTTATAGTGTGACTGGTCCTTTAGTTTGTTTTTCAATAAGAAAATAAACTAAAAGATGCGAATAAACCGTTTCTGCACTTTATCACAAGTATAACCAACTTTTTCATAAAATGCATGAGCACCCAGACGATGATCGGCAGAGTTTAAGCGGATAAACCCATAACCACGTCTTTTTGCTTCTTCTTCCAACCCTTGTAATAAGCTTTTACCAATACCTTGACCTTGCGCTTGAGGTGAAACTGCTAAAGCTAAAATATTAAATCCTGCTTTAGAATAAAGCGATTCATAGACCTCAGCGTGTACATATCCAAGCAAGGCATGACTAGCTTCATCCTCATAAGCAAGTAGGAAATGATGTGAATCCTGAGATAATCTAGCTAGTTGACTAGCTGTGTCCTCTGGACTAAAAGAATAACCCAAAGCATCTTGGTTGATCTCACATATAGCTTTCACATCTGTTTCTTGCAAATCTCTTAGCATTTTATTCCTCCTCAAAAGAAATCTCTGGCAACTGAGCAAGAATATCTTCTCGCTTAATGGCACCTTGGCGTAAGATTCTCACCTTGTCTCCAGACAAGTCCACGATAGTTGAATCCTGTCCAGTTAGAAAAGCATCGTCTTCCAGACCCAAAACCTCTTGGTCAAAATCCTCTAGAATTTGCTTAAATGTCACTCCACTTGCCTGACCTGAAATATTGGCAGACGGTCCAATCAAGGGCCCCGTCTCTCGAATCAAATCAAGGGTAATGGGATGACTCGGCATCCGAAATCCAACAGTTGCAAGGCCAGAATTGACCCAATAGGGAACTCGGTCATTGGCTTCAAGGATAATGGTCAAGGGACCTGGTAAAAAGGTCTCTACAAGTTTTTGTAGATAAGTTGGCTGATTCTTTGAAAAGTTCAAGATATCCTCTAAAGAGGCGATATTGAGATTAAGCGCCTTGTCTCTTGGACGACGTTTGAGCTGGTATACATGATTAACTGCTTTTTCGTCTAGAGCTTTGGCAAAGAGACCATAAACTGTCTCAGTAGGTAGAACGACAGCTCCACCCTTTTCCAACTCTTGTCTAATCCTGTCCATCATCAATTACAACCATCCTATCTTGACCAAACTGGTCCTTGAGCATTCGTACTCTTTTTTCAGGAAGATGCTTCCTAAAAAGTTCAGGAACACTTTGACCTTGCTTGTATCCAATTTCAAGGTAAATCTTACCACCATCTTTGAGATAGTCTTTTGCATCTTCCGCAATTCTACGGTAAATAGCTAGGCCATCCTCATCTGCAAAGAGAGCTAGATGAGGTTCCGAATGCAAAACATTCAAACCAACCTCTGACTCATCTTCACGAGAGATATAGGGTGGATTGGATACAATTATATCATATTTTTCAGAAATTTCTGCAAAACAATCAGATTTTTTGAAAAATATATTAAGTTTTTGATTTTTAGCATTTTCATTAGCTACATCTAAAGCATCTTGGGAAATATCTGCTGCTGTCACTGACCAATCTGGTCTATTTTTTGCTAGAGCGAGAGCAATAGCTCCACTACCAGTCCCGATATCTAGGACCTTAAGATTTTCCTCAGAATTTTCAGCTAGGATAAGCTCCACCAACTCCTCTGTTTCTGGACGGGGAATCAAAACCCGTTCATCAACTTTTAACTGCATTCCATAAAAATCTGCCTGTCCAATGATGTACTGGGGCGGTTTATGAGCTGCTAACTGTTGGAAAATTCCTTTTACAAATACTTCTTCCTCTTCCGTCACTTCCTGCTGGAGGGCAAAAACGAAATCTGTAAAAGATAGATTTTTCAGGCTACGATAGACAAAAGAGAGGCTTTCAGTTTCCTCTCCTTGTCTTATCAACTCTTCTTCAAAATCTGAAAATAATTGAGCTAATTTCATTATTTGTTTAATTCTTCTAATTTTTGCGTTTGGTCATAAAGAACCAAGGCATCCACAACTTCATCCAATTTACCAGACAAAATGGTATCTAGTTTTTGGAGGGTCAAGCCGATACGGTGATCTGTGACACGATTTTGTGGGAAATTGTAAGTACGAATCCGTTCTGAACGGTCACCAGTACCGATAGTAGACTTACGCTCAGCGTCTTGTTCATCCTGAGCAATTTGTGCAAAGTGGTCAGCAACACGCGCACGGATGATTTTCATGGCCTTCTCACGGTTCTTCTGCTGGGTACGTTCTTCCTGCATCTCAACCTTGATATTGGTTGGCAAGTGAACGATACGAACGGCAGTCGCAACCTTATTGACGTTCTGTCCACCAGCACCAGAGGCATGATAGATGTCGACACGAAGGTCTTTTGGATCAATATCGTATTCAACCTCTTCTACTTCTGGCATAACAAGAACTGTCGCTGTCGAAGTATGAACACGGCCTTGGCTTTCTGTCACAGGAACACGTTGCACACGATGAGCACCAGATTCGTACTTGAGTTTAGAGTAAACAGATTGCCCCGAAACCATGGCAACCACTTCTTTGAAACCACCGACACCATTCATAGAAGCCTCCATGACTTCAAAGCGCCAGCCTTGAGCTTCAGCATACTTTTGGTACATGGTTAGCAAATCCCCAGCGAATAGTGCTGCTTCATCTCCACCAGCTGCTCCACGGATTTCAAGGATGATGTTCTTGTCATCGTTTGGATCCTTTGGAAGGAGCAAAATTTTGAGTTTTTCTTCGTATTCTTCTTTTTCAGCCTTGGCATCTTTGAGCTCTTGCTTGGCCATTTCTTCCAAGTCCGCATCTCCGCCTGATTCTTTAATCATTTCCTCAGCATCGACAATGTTTTGAAGGACTTGTTTGTACTCACGGTAGGCTGTAACCGTGTCACGGGTACTAGCTTCTTCCTTGGATAATTCCATAAATCGCTTGGTGTCCGAAACCACATCTGGGTCACTCAGCAATTCTCCTAATTCTTCATAACGGTCTTCTACAGCTTGTAGTTGATCATAGATGTTCATTTTTCTTCATTCTCCTTATTGATTTCAGGGGCAAAATAATGTTTACGGCAAACTGAGATATAGGTTTCATTACCACCAATCTGGA
>CAUQIK010000029.1:0-17717 GCA_963518035.1 uncultured Streptococcus sp.
TTGGTTGCCATTCTCGATGCTGACAAGGAAGGTTTCCTTCGTAACGAACGTGGCCTCATCCAGACTATTGGTCGCGCTGCCCGTAATAGCGAAGGACATGTTATCATGTACGCTGATACGATGACCCAGTCTATGCAACGTGCTATCGATGAAACGGCTCGCCGTCGTAAAATTCAGATGGCTTATAATGAAGAGCATGGTATTGTACCTCAGACAATCAAGAAAGAAATCCGTGACCTAATCGCTGTAACTAAGGCAGTTGCTAAGGAAGAGGACAAGGAAGTCGATATCAACAGCCTCAACAAACAAGAACGCAAAGAACTCGTCAAGAAACTGGAAAAACAAATGCAAGAAGCCGTCGAAGTGCTTGATTTTGAACTGGCAGCTCAGATACGTGATATGATGTTGGAAGTCAAGGCGTTGGGGTAGTATTATAGAAGGAAATATAATGGGAGAGTTAAATTATTTTACAGGTGAATTTAGTGAATTTGAATTAAAGAATCATTTTGACTCGTTGGACGAAAATAAACTGAAATACGAACTTGAAAATTTTATAAATCAATATCTAGATTTATCTGAAGAAGAACAATTAAAATATGCAGACAAGGTTCTGTATGTTTGTATGAATTTAATAGAAAAATAGGTAAGACCGCAGCAAAAAATATATTAGTTATACTAAATAAAATATTATTAAATAATGTCCAGTCATTTGATTGGTTTGAAAGTCTTGAATATTTCATTATTTTGTATAGATATTTATTCTTTACAATGGAATATGAAGAATATTCTATATTATTTGAAGATGAAAGTTATTTTTTAAGAATCCTTGAATTAGTGTTAGATGATGGTTTTGAGGGAACTAAATCACTCGCTTTTAGCATACTTATAGTTCTTAATCAATTATTTGAACAAAATAGTTTACCAGAAGAAAGAAGAATTTATTTTAAGAGGAAATATGAATCATTGATCAGATTTATATTGGAAAATAATGGTTTTGAAAATGATATATATGGGTATTTTCGATTAGATGAGCTTGTTTCAATTTTTCAATTTGATCACTTAAAGACAATTAATAATCATTATATCAATAACCCTCAATCTGATTCTGTTGGGAAATATTTGGATTTTGTGTCAAGACGCTTTGATGTTGTAATTAAAGATTCGATTGATGTTGTTCGAAAGATAGCAGAAGAAAATGATTCGGATATCATCCGCAACCAAGCTATTAAGTTAATTGAGAAGTATGATAATGATTATTTAAATGAGCAAAGTGATTCAGAATTTATCCTGTCATCGGAAGCTAATCAACTTTTAAAACAAGCGGATAAGATTATATACTATATACGTTCTAAATTGACTGTTGATGCAAATGAGTTGAAAGAAATTGGTTCCTTTGGACATTATACTAAGATTGATACTCTAACAAATTTTCTCATAAAAGCTGACTGGAAAAATGAAAGTAATTCTGAAACTCAACCTCCATTTTTACGACTTACTAATCTAAAACAGTTAAACGACCCAATGGAAGGAAGAGTAATATATGATTATTTGGGTATAGATAATACGTTTTTCCAACAATATCAAACTTCCAATGTTTTTATATCTTCTATAACCATTGTATCTGATAGTTTACCTATGTGGAAGGAATATGCAGATTCATCTCGGGGAGCATTCCTTGAATATGATATGTCTTATCTTGAAGATATAGTTGCTCATAAATCGATAGAGTTTGTTAAAGTTCATTATTTAGATTTAATGTCAGAGAATAAAGATGAAACAGATGTTGGTAAATCTCTTGATAATTTAAAACAGATATTTAAAAAATTGAAAGAGTTAGAAGCTAAAGAAGAATTAAAAAGTTTTGCTGAGAAATTGAAGAAGATTTCTTACCTTTTTAAAGTTAAAGACTATGAGTATGAAATGGAGTATCGTATTTTAATTAATTTAGATGATACAGCGATACAAAATATTATTAATAGAGATGCTAATGACTCATCAAATGAGAAATACTTGAAGAAAGAAGAAATTGGATTAGAGATTTTTGATAAGGTTAACTATAAAGATTTTAGGAAGTATATTGTATTAAGCCCAAGAGATAATGGTAGATATGATTTATTTGTATACATCAATCTGGCTCCCTTGAAATATTCGAAGGTTATCCTAGGTCCAAAGGTTACGGATGCAGACTATATTGCTCCTTATCTCAAACTTGCTAATCCTGATATAGAGATAGAAAATTCGAAAATTCCTTATCGTTAAGTTGATGATAACTTAAAGCAGAGGGTGTTTTAGAGAATTTAGTGAGATTAAAATAGATATTGCAGCCTTAATTGGAAAATTTTAAATGTTAAAGTTTGACTTTGAATTTGGACCACCTATACGTTTTAGATAATATTTTTAAATAGAGAGAAGTTATTATGAATTTGAAAGTGAAGAAGTATAAGAAGTCAACATGGTTAGATTCTGTTCGTTTTTGGTTACAAGGGCATCGATTTGTCAAATTTATGCTTGATATTGTCTTTTATATCATCTTGTTCCTAGTTATAGAATTCACAACATCACAGAACAAAAGCATTCCAGCTGATTTTCGGTACAGAGAACTCTTGTTTCCCTTGCAATTGAATCTTTTTATCTTGGGTTATAGACTCTATGCTTTCTTTTTACCAGTGAAAACAAAAAAAGAAAAGACCCTTAAAAAATTCTGTGAACCCTTTATTTATATCAATGTCCTTAGCTTCATTTTTCAACTGATTGGCGTCAGAAAAAGAGGAAGAGTTGTTCTCTCACCTTTGTTTTCACTGGAGTCATCCTATATCTGGTTTCCTATTGTCGTCTACCTTCTGGTCTTGATGTTAACTTTGGCAATCTTCTTTCTCTCTAAAGGCTCAAAAAAAGGAGTAGATGAAAATGAAGATGAGTAGGCAAATGAAGTACAAGACAAAAGAAAAGTCTTCTTGGACTAAGAGGATTTTTCTTTGGCTGGAAAGGCACAGAAGGATTGGTCAACTTTTGGATACGAGTGTATTATTTGGATCTATGTTTGTATCATTTCTTGCCGCCTCTTACATTAGTTATCTATTACCGAACATGAACTATCTTTCCCCCTTAAGCTTCAATCTTATCCTTCTGATCTTATCAACCTATTTCCTTGTCTTTCGTTTTAGTAGTGATAAACTTCAGAAATGGCGTTACTTTTCATGGGGATTTATTGGGTTCAATGGTCTTCTTTTTCCCTTTCATCTCTTGGTAGGTCTGAATTGGCTAGGACGTCGTAAGTCAACGAATTTCCCTCCCATAATTTCTATGGATCCAGCCTATGTCTGGGTCCCTATTGTAAGTTATCTCTTTTTCTTTTTCTTGGGGCTGGGCATTCTGCTTTTGATTATACGGATAGAAAAGAGAAGAAGGAGGCGTAAATGGAACGAAAGATTAAGAGAAAAAAGAAGGTCAAACAACAGGACAGAAAAATGAGAAATATCCAGAAAAAGTATTCTTTGATAGCTCACGTCCAATTGTGGCTGGAAAGACATTCAAAGATTGCTTCTTTTATGGATGGTGGTATAATATTATTATCTATTTTTGGTATCATGTATGTGTTGTTCGGGACGTCACTTATCCCGAAACCATATCAAGAAATGTCCTATGTCTTACCAATTATTATGAATTTTGTCTTTTTGGTGAACACACTCTATCAAGGTATTTTTAGAGATGGTTTTATCAATAAGGCTTCAGTACAAGGATTTTTAAAAGCTTTTCTATACATAAATGGACCTATTTTTCTCCTCCACTTACTTGTTGGGGTGAAAGGGAGAAATGTTAAAAAAATTCCTTCCTTATTATCTGTTGATTATCGCTACATCTGGCTTCCAATTGCTACCTATCTAATCTTTTTCATCATTCCAGCGATATTGATGGTGATTTTGAAATATAATGATAAAAAGAGGAAAAATTATGACAAAAGAAAATCTAACTAAGTTAATTTCGTTTAAGACACTTTATTTGACCTTGCTGACCTTTGTGGTTCTTCATTTGGTGTTGCTGGTTTTTGGACTATCTTTTACGCCGATTTTGTGGAATAGTTGGTTTTTCATTCTTTGTTTGACCTTCCTAATCCATCCTTGGAGAATCTTTTATAGAACAAGAGATTTTCAATGGTATCACCTTATTTTTCAAATATTTAGTGGATTGGTGACATTTTACCTTTGGTTTGCAGCATTCTTTGTTTTATCAGTTATCTCGGATCCAGCCATCCCTATCAATATAGACTATCGCATACAAGATAAGGAAATCATCATTGCTAGAGGTTTTTTGGCCCGTACTACTTATGAACATCATGAATTGATCAATCCCTTTATCATGAAGTCAGAAGTAGAATATAACGAAGATACATTTTAATAACTTAGAAAGCGAGCAAATCTATGTCCCGTGCCCAAGCAACTATTTTAACCAACATCTGTCTGATTGAAGACCTCGAAACCCAGCGCGTGGTGATGCAGTATCGTTCACCCGAAAACAATCGCTGGTCTGGCTATGCCTTTCCAGGAGGACATGTTGAGAATGGCGAGGCCTTTGCCGAGTCTGTCATTCGTGAGATTTATGAAGAAACAGGTCTAACCATTCAGAATCCACAACTAGTCGGCATTAAAAACTGGCCCTTAGATACAGGTGGGCGCTACATCGTCGTTTGCTATAAAGCGACAGAGTTTACTGGAAATCTCCAATCTTCAGATGAAGGAGAAGTATCTTGGGTACAAAAAGACCAGATTCCAAATTTGGATCTGGCCTATGATATGTTGCCTCTGATGGAAATGATGGAAGCACCTGACAAGTCTGAGTTCTTCTATCGCCACCGCACAGAGGACGGCTGGGAGAAAGAAATTTTCTAGTCTTTTACTAAATAACCTAACTGATCCAAGGCCTCCTCGATATAGTGGAGGTCTTGTTGCGTTTCGGCTTCAACAAGGTGGTAATGAATGCCATCTGTCAATTCAGAAAGGGGTCTAAAGTCTGAATTCTCGACTTGTTCCAGAAAGTGCTGGACATCTCGGCGGCAGGTGAGTTTGAGTAGGGTTTCAATTTCGCCATAAACGGGATGATCGATTAAGATATTTTGAACGCGTCCGCCATTATCTACAATAGCTAGAAGTTCCTGACCAATTTCTTCCAATTCATGTTTCACTTTAAAGAGTTTGTGAACGTAGGGGCTGGCATCATTTTCTTTGTAGATATAGCCACGATTGGTGGATAGGATAGGAGCTCCATCTGCTCGGAGAATAGCGATATCCTGTACAATGACTTGGCGCGTAACATGAAAGTGTTCAGCCAAGGTTTGACCATTGAGAGCTTTTGGTGCCTCTTTTAACAGTTTGAGAAGAGCTTGTTTGCGATCCTTTGTCATAGTTTTTCCTTTTAGCGACGTTTTCGAAGCACTTTATAGACAGCTAGTGCTAATGTATAGTCTACCATACTATGAACGATTGTGCCAAAACCAACTAGGACAAAGAGAACATAAAACATATTTTCAACATTTGTCCCTGAAGTAGCATAAAAGATGATACAAGCTATTACTTCAGCGATAGCATGAACAACACCCAAAACAAAGTTAAAAATCCAAGATGCCTTTGGTTTATCCAAGGTTTCAGGGAATTTCTTTAAGTACAAAGCCCCCAAAGTACCAAAAACAATGTGAGAGAAGGCACGAAGTACAATAACAGGCGGATAACCTGCCATCAGAAAACCAAGACTAGAAGCAATAATCACAAAAGCAGCCATCAAAGGCGAAAGAAACATGGCGATAAAGATGGGGATATGACTTCCCAAGGTGTAAGAAGCCGGTGGGATAACGATTTTAAAAGGCATAATGATTGGAATCAAAATCGCTATTGCAGTGAGTAAGGCAGTCATAGTCATAAACTGCGTTTTTTTCCGTATATCCATAAGAACCTCCATTTATCTGTATATACACAAGTATAGTACAATAAATTACCAATCAAGTCAAGAAGTATTATTGATTTTTCAGGAAAATTTGGTTAAAATGTGATAAAGAATAATAGGAACTGAGGAGAAATCGTGATGATACTTTTTGTTTACCTAATCGTGGTAATCGTGATAATGTCAAAACAGAAAAGCGAAGGGAAAGTAGTCTCAGGTTGGACTCGTTTCCTAGTTTATAGTTTATTAGTCCTTTCGATACTCTCTCTATTAGCAAGCAGTCTGGCTGTTTCACTCTTTAGCCTTCCTTTATTAGGTTTTCTTTTGATGGCAGCAATACTAGAAATTGCTTATTTCGTCAGATTGGTGATTGCATTTGGTTTGGTTTTACTATCACTAACCCTATACTTGGATAGCCAGAAAAGTCAGCAACCTACACCGCTTTCGCATCAACTTCTGCGCTTTGGCTTTCACATTCTATTGATGTTTCTTATGTTTTAAATGCTAAACTCCACCTTCAGGACGAAAGTGGAGTTGTTTTATTTTTTCAAGGTTTGTAAACGTGGGACAATTGCTACTGTTAGAACGGCAGAAATGACAAGCTCGGCAATTGAGTTTGTAGAAATAACGGTTGCCAGGAGTTTTTGAATATTGCCGTCGAAGACATTTCCAAAAAGGAAGAAGATTCCCCCAAGAACAAAGACGGTGTTTGTAAGGGAACCGAGAGCACCAGCAAAGATGAGACCCGTTCTGTTTTTTAATAATTTATAAACCAAGTAAGGTGTCAGACCGATCAAAATGCGAGGGACAATAGCGATAATCGCAGAATAGATGTTTCCATTCGGTACGAAAGGTGAGAAGAGGTAGCTGGTTGGTAGAATCGTAATCGTATTTACCGTTAAGCTTAGCAGTCCCATCAAAAAACCAAGTGTAACTCCAACGCGAGGACCATAGATGATACTAGCAATAATGACTGGAATATGAACGATAGTTGGTTTAATTGGAAATGGGAAAAGATTAAATAGGAGAGAGCTCAAAAAGTGGATAACGAGCATAACTGCAAAAAAGATAGCAATTGGAGCAATGTTAGAGCGTTTGTTCATCGAGGGTTTCCTTTATTCTTTCTAAAATAGTATTCAGGTCAGCTAGGGCGCCTTTGCCGTGATCGCCACAGGCTAGTAGAGATTCTTTTGGAGAGATAATCTGATAACCATAGGTCTCTAATGTTTTTAGATTAGCCTGAGTTGCTGGATGGTCATACATTTTTGTATTCATGGCTGGTGCGACTAACTTTTTGACATGTTCTGGCAGGGCAAGCGCTGTGCTTGTCACCATGTTGTCCGCAAATCCGTGGGCTAGTTTGGCAATAGTATTAGCAGTAGCAGGAGCTACAATAAAAAGGTCAGTGCTTTTGCCTAGTTCGATATGATTGACTTGATCAGGATAAGGTTCCTTCATGATATCAAGGTGGACAGGATTTTGAGAGAGGACCTGTAGTGTTAACGGTTGGATAAACTCTCTCGCTGCCTCAGTCATTAAGACAGTGACCTGATGGCCTTGTTTCTTCAAGGAACTGACTAGGCCAGCTGATTTATAGGAGGCAATGGAACCTGTCACTGCGATGAGAATATTTGCCATGGCTTTCCTTTCTATGAATCGTATGCTTGAATTTTTTCAAGGAGGAGGTTTGCAATTTCCTCTTTGGTTTGAACGGTTTGGAGTTCCTCTTTCTCAACAAAGATTGCGCGATGCTGATTTGCTGAAATTTGAGTCAGGTCATTTGCAATGATTAAGTCTGCTTGGTTCTTGATAAGACTCTTTCGTGCGATCTCAATGAGATAATCCTCAGAGACATCAACCAGCAATTTAAACCCAATCAGATGAATGGCAGGATTCCATTCCTTGACTAGAGAGATGATTTTGGGTGTTTTTTTCAGGAATAAGATCTGAACCTCATCAGTTGAAGAAATCTTAGCTTCTATATTTTGCTTGTCTAATAATTCTTCCAGATTAGAGCTCGTCTTAACTTCATCTAGTCCCGTCATATAAACAGGAGTGTAGTCAGAAACTGCCATCGAATGAATCAAGACCTGATAATCTTGAACACACTTTTTCATCTCTAAAAGAAGATCATTCGTATTTTTGATTTCTAGAATGGTTAGATGGCGATGAGGTTCTGGCTTAAGAGCACTAGGAGTAGTAATCAGACAAATCTCATGACCAGCAGCAAGTAGGGTTTCGGTAATAATTTTCCCCAAGCGACCAGTCGAGTGATTCGTGATAGAGCGGACGCTATCGATTGCTTCACTTGTGCCGCCTGACGTAACTAAAATTTTCATAGGACTATTGTACACAAAAATAAACAGTAAGTAAAATGAAAGCGATAAATTTTTGGAAAAACGAAGCTACACTATAGTTTATAACTATAAAGCCATATAAAATTTTCAAAAGAGCCCTAAAAATCTTTAAAACAATGATATTTACGAACGTTTAGAGAGTTTATGGATGTTAAAAATCTTGTTTTGTGATATAATGAATTATCACATTAGAGGTTAGAGGAGTTTTGAATGAAAACAGATATTGAAATCGCACAGAGTATTGAGTTGAAACCAATCGTTGATGTTGTTGAGAAACTTGGTATTTCTTACGACGATTTGGAATTGTACGGGAAGTATAAGGCTAAACTCAGCTTTGATAAAATTCGTGCAGTTGAGAGCAATCCAGTTGGGAAATTAATCTTGGTTACTGCCATCAATCCAACTCCAGCAGGTGAAGGAAAATCAACTATTACCATTGGTCTTGCGGATGCCTTGAACAAGATTGGCAAAAAAACCATGATTGCTATCCGCGAACCATCTCTTGGTCCAGTCATGGGGATTAAGGGTGGTGCAGCTGGTGGTGGTTACGCCCAAGTGCTTCCAATGGAGGACATCAACCTCCACTTTACGGGGGATATGCATGCCATTACAACAGCCAACAATGCTCTTTCAGCCTTGATTGACAATCACTTGCACCAAGGAAATGAGCTGGGAATCGACCAACGTCGTATTCTCTGGAAACGTGTAGTGGACTTGAACGACCGCGCCCTTCGTCATGTAACCGTTGGACTTGGTGGTCCTCTAAACAGTATTCCTCGTGAGGATGGTTTTGATATTACAGTTGCTTCAGAAATCATGGCCATTCTTTGCTTGGCAACGGACATCGAGGACTTGAAACGTCGTTTGGCGAATATCGTTATTGGCTATCGCTATGACCGTACACCAGTTACTGTTGGTGATTTACAGATTGAGGGAGCATTAGCATTGATTTTGAAAGATGCTATCAAACCGAACTTGGTTCAGACAATTTACGGTACACCTGCCTTTGTACACGGTGGTCCATTTGCCAATATCGCTCATGGATGTAACTCTGTTTTGGCAACAAGCACAGCCCTTCACTTGGCTGATTATACTGTTACTGAAGCTGGTTTTGGTGCGGACCTTGGTGCTGAGAAATTCCTTGACATTAAGACACCAAACTTGCCAGCATCTCCAGATGCTGTTGTCATCGTCGCAACTCTCCGTGCCCTTAAGATGAATGGTGGTGTAGCTAAGGACGCTCTTACAGAGGAAAATGTAGAAGCAGTTCGTGCAGGTTTTGCTAACTTGAAACGCCACGTTGAGAACATCCGTAAGTTCGGTATTCCAGCAGTTGTAGCTATCAATGAATTTGTTTCTGATACAGAGGCTGAAATCGCAGCCTTGAAGGAACTTTGTGCCTCAATCGATGTACCAGTAGAATTGGCTAGTGTCTGGGCTGATGGCGCAGAAGGTGGTGTAACACTTGCCGAAACACTTGTCAAGACAATCTCTGAAAATCCAGCCAACTACACTCGTCTTTATGACAATGACCTTTCTGTCCAAGAAAAGATTGAAAAGATTGTTACTGAAATCTATCGTGGTAGCAAAGTGAACTTTGAGAAGAAAGCTCAAACACAAATCGCTCAAATCGTTCAAAACGGATGGGACAAATTGCCAATCTGTATGGCTAAAACTCAGTACAGTTTCTCAGACAATCCAAATGCACTTGGAGCACCAGAAAACTTTGAAATTACCATTCGTGAATTGGTACCAAAATTAGGGGCAGGCTTTATTGTTGCCCTAACTGGTGATGTCATGACCATGCCAGGCCTTCCAAAACGACCAGCCGCTCTTAATATGGATGTTGAAAGCGACGGAACTGTTCTAGGATTGTTCTAATAGTTTAATTGAATTAAAATGAGTTTGGAAATAATATCCAAGCTCATTTTTTTATCTAGCTTTAAGGAGTTGTCTTCAGCTGATAATAGAGTTACTTTCTAGACGCAATCAGTCTAGGTAAAGATATTTTCCTCGATTTCTGATATAATAGAAACATTGACTTCAAGAGTAAGGAAGAGAAAATGAACGCATTATTGAATGGAATGAATGACCGTCAGGCTGAGGCAGTGCAAACGACAGAAGGGCCCTTATTAATCATGGCTGGTGCTGGTTCTGGGAAGACTCGTGTTTTAACTCACAGAATCGCCTACTTGATTGATGAAAAGATGGTCAATCCTTGGAATATTTTGGCCATTACCTTTACCAATAAGGCGGCGCGTGAGATGAAGGAGCGTGCCTATGGCCTCAATCCAGCTACTCAGGACTGTTTGATTGCGACCTTTCACTCCATGTGTGTTCGTATCCTACGTCGCGATGCGGATCATATTGGCTACAATCGGAATTTCACTATTGTAGATCCTGGTGAGCAACGAACTCTCATGAAACGCATTCTCAAGCAGTTAAACTTGGATCCAAAAAAATGGAATGAACGAACCATTTTGGGAACCATTTCCAATGCTAAGAATGACTTGATTGATGATGTGGCTTATGCTGCTCAGGCTGGTGATATGTATACGCAAATCGTGGCCCAGTGTTATACAGCTTATCAAAAGGAGCTTCGTCAGTCTGAGTCCGTTGACTTTGATGATTTGATTATGCTGACCCTGCGTCTCTTTGATCAAAATCCTGACGTCTTGACTTACTATCAGCAGAAGTTCCAGTACATTCATGTTGATGAGTACCAAGATACCAACCATGCCCAGTATCAATTGGTCAAACTCTTGGCTTCACGCTTTAAAAATATCTGCGTAGTCGGTGATGCTGACCAGTCTATTTACGGTTGGCGTGGGGCTGATATGCAGAATATCTTGGATTTTGAGAAAGATTACCCTCAAGCCAAGGTCGTTTTGTTAGAGGAGAATTATCGTTCAACTAAAACCATTCTCCAGGCTGCCAACGACGTCATCAAAAACAATAAAAAACGTCGTCCCAAGAATCTCTGGACCCAGAATGCGGATGGGGAGCAAATTGTTTATTATCGCGCAAATGACGAACAAGATGAGGCTGTTTTTGTAGCCAAAACCATCGATGAACTTGGTCGAACTCAAAACTTCCTCCACAAGGATTTTGCAGTTCTTTATCGGACTAACGCCCAGTCTCGTACTATTGAAGAGGCCCTCCTAAAGTCCAATATTCCTTATACTATGGTCGGCGGAACCAAGTTCTACAGTCGTAAGGAAATCCGTGATATTATCGCCTATCTTAATCTCATTGCCAATCTGAGTGACAATATCAGTTTTGAGCGCATTATTAACGAACCAAAACGCGGAATTGGCCCAGGGACGGTTGAGAAAATTCGCGACTTTGCGAATATGCAAGACATGTCTATGCTGGATGCTTCAGCCAATATCATGTTGTCTGGCATCAAAGGAAAAGCAGCTCAGTCTATCTGGGATTTTGCCAATATGATTCTGGATTTGCGGGAAAAACTGGATCAATTAACTATCACCGAGCTGGTGGAGGCTGTTCTAGAAAAAACAGGTTATGTCGATATTCTTAATGCTCAGGCAACCTTGGAGAGCAAGGCGCGGGTTGAAAATATCGAGGAATTCCTTTCTGTTACCAAAAACTTTGATGACAACCCTGATAGTCAGGAAGAAGAAACTGGTTTGGACAAACTCAGTCGATTCTTGAATGACTTGGCTTTGATTGCAGACACAGATTCAGGCAGTCAGGAGACATCAGAAGTAACCTTGATGACCTTGCACGCAGCTAAGGGACTTGAGTTCCCAGTTGTCTTTATCATTGGGATGGAGGAAAATGTCTTTCCACTTAGTCGTGCAGCAGAAGATCCGGATGAACTGGAAGAGGAACGCCGTTTGGCCTATGTCGGTATCACGCGTGCAGAAAAGATTCTCTATCTGACCAATGCCAACTCTCGCTTGCTTTTTGGTCGTACTAGTTACAATCGTCCGACTCGTTTTATCAATGAAATCAGTTCGGACTTGCTTGACTATCAAGGCTTGGCCCGTCCAGCGAATACTAGCTTTAAGGCATCTTATAGCAGTGGTGGAGTGGCCTTTGGTCAAGGTATGAGCCTAGCTCAGGCCCTGCAAGAAAGGAAGCGCAATGCTGCACCAAGCTCTATCCAGTCAAGCGGTCTCCCGTTTGGACAATTTGCAGCTGAAAATAAAAAAGATTCGACTGATACAAGTTGGTCCATTGGAGATATTGCACTTCACAAGAAGTGGGGAGAGGGTACTGTTCTGGAAGTCTCTGGTAGCGGTGATACTCAGGAACTAAAAATCAATTTCCCAGAAGTCGGTCTGAAAAAACTCTTAGCTAGTGTAGCTCCAATTGAGAAAAAAATCTAATTTTTCATCCTTCTCACGAATAATAAAGTGAGGAGGATTTTTATGTACAGTATTTCATTCCAAGAAGATTCACTCTTGCCTAGAGAAAGACTAGTTAAAGAGGGAGTAGAGGCTCTGAGCAATCAAGAGTTGTTAGCTATTTTGCTCAGAACGGGAACGCGTCAGGCAAATGTCTTTGAAATTGCCCAAAAAGTCTTGAATAGTCTTAACAGTCTAACTGATTTAAAGAAAATGACCCTGCAGGAATTGCAGAGTCTGTCTGGTATTGGACGGATTAAGGCCATTGAATTACAAGCGGTGATTGAACTGGGACATCGTATTCACAAACATGAAACCCTTGAGATGGAAAGTATTCTCAGCAGTCAAAAGCTAGCCAAGAAAATGCAACAGGAACTTGGCGACAAAAAACAAGAGCACCTAGTGGCGCTCTATCTCAATACTCAAAATCAAATCATTCATCAGCAAACTATTTTTATCGGATCTGCGACACGTAGCATTGCTGAACCGAGGGAAATTCTTCACTATGCCCTCAAGCATATGGCTACCTCAGTGATTCTCGTTCACAATCATCCATCTGGTGCAGTATCTCCTAGTCGAAACGACAACCATGTCACTAAACTAGTCAAGGAAGCCTGCGAACTGATGGGAATTGTTTTCTTGGACCATCTGATTGTCTCGCACTCGGATTACTTTAGTTACCGTGAAAAGACGGATTTGATTTAGAGTTCATTAACAACATAGTCAAATAGCGTTTTATCTTTGGGGCGATTCTCAAATAGAAATTCTGGATGCCATTGGACACCAAGATAAGGAAAGTCGTCCGTAGTTGTCACAGCCTCAATGATTCCATCTTTAGGATCATGTGCTACAACCTTAAGATTTGAAGCTAGATCTTTAATGCTCTGGTGGTGGAAGGAGTTGATGTGAGAGATTTCTCCATATATTTCTCGGAGAATCGTATTAGGTTCCGTTACGAGGCGTTGGGTAGTGTATTCGGCTGAACAGTCTTGCCAATGATCCTCGATATCTTGGTGAAGCGTGCCTCCCATGGCGACATTGAAAAGTTGAGTACCCCTACAAACAGAGAAAATTGGTTTCTTTTGCTTAATCGCTTCATTGATAAGTGCTAGTTCAAAAATATCTCTTTGAAGATGGTAGTCTTCACTATCAATAGCCTTTGGTTCACCATAGTATTTTGGATCAACATTTTGCCCACCCGTTAGGATGAGCTTATCAATGATACTGATGTAATAGGCAGCCATTTCTTGATCACCAATTGGTAGGATGATTGGAATTCCGCCAGCGTCCTTGACTCCTTCAACAAAGCCTTTTGCTGCATAGCTCATCATGATGTCATCATCTGGATGAGCTTTTTCATTTCCTGTAATCCCAATAACTGGTTTTTTCATAAATGCTTTCGCTTTCTAATCTTCTTTACGCATAAAATAGAGGAGGGTTTGGAGTTCGCTTGTCAAATCGACATACTGAACGACCACATCTTTTGGGAGGTGGAGGTGAACAGGGGAAAAGCTGAGAATACCTTTTATACCTGCATCAACCAAAAGATTGGCGACTTCTTGTGATTTAACACTTGGAACAGTTAGGATAGCAGTTTTAACATCTGCTTCTTTTATTTTTTCTTTAATCTGAGAGATACCATAGATTGGAATTCCATCAGGTGTCTGGCTTCCAACTTCTGGATGGTCATCTAGGTCAAAGGCCATGATAATTTTCATCTTGTTACGCTCGTGGAAGCGGTAGTGGAGAAGGGCATGGCCCATATTTCCAATCCCAACCAGCATAACATTGGTAATTGAGTTATCATTAAGGAGATCAGCAAAAAAATTCATCAATTTTTTGACATCATAACCAAAACCACGACGACCTAGCTCGCCAAAATAGGAAAAATCACGTCGAACGGTCGCAGAGTCGATACCGATAGCCTCTGCAATTTGCTTGGAGTTGGCACGTTCGATTTTTTCTGCATGAAATCTCTTGAAAATTCGATAGTAAAGTGAGAGTCTTTTTGCTGTTGCTTTTGGAATAGCAGACTGTTTATCTTTCACAAAATCACAACCTTTCTATTCTTCTATTTTATAGAAACATTGTGAAAAAATCAACAAAAACAAGAAAAAACTAAGAAATTTCTTAGTTTTTATCTGAAAAATGAGCTTGTGATAGAAAACGGTAGAGATCGCCAACCAATCCTTGATAAATCACCTTATCATTCAGCGTTAAGGAGCTGATTAGGAGAGTATCAGGTAGGGTCACGCAGCCTGATAGAGATAACATAAGCTCTTCGTAATCCTTATATTCAAGTGTACGTTCTACGTGATAGTTATCTTGATAGGTAAGTCGATACATAGTCAATTATCTTTCTTCTTTAATGAAGATACCGCGTTCTACAAGGCTGTCCATGAGGAAGTAGAATTTTTCTTGATGAATGTGGTGGTCTTCTGATTTAAAGATATTCACCAAACGAAGGCCAGACTTGTCAGTGATGTTGAGTTTAGCACCTGTAAGGTCTTTGTTGATGATGATTTTTAGCTTGAAACCTTCACCGCTGTTGGGTACTTTTTCAAGTAGACGAGTCAGTTCGTAGTTTCCTACTTTTGTTTCAAAGAAAGTATTGTCTTTGAGCGTGAATTTTTTGACAGATGGGTTAAGTGTATAGTCGTAGCGACAGTTTTGTAGTTTAATGGTTTTTTCGAATGCCATTAGTTTAATCTCCAATAATATTTTTTAAAGTTTGTGCAAGTTGTTTCAGTTCTTCTTCGGTGTTAAGAGGAGAGAGACTGATACGGACAGATTCTTTCAAACGATGCGAATCTGGTCCATAAAATGCTTCAAGCACATGACTGGTTTGCACAATACCAGCAGTACAAGCTGAACCGGTAGAAATTGAAATTCCTTCAAGGTCTAACCGTAGCAAGAGCAAATCATTTTTTTGACCAGGAAAGCCAATGTTGACAACATAAGGTAGTTGGTCTTGACTTTTATTGAGATAGTAGTCTAAATCAGCAATTTCTTCTAAAAAAGTAGATTTGAGTGCGCTTAGTTTTTGGTAATGCTTAGCTTGGACATTTAAATCCTCTTTGAGAGCAGCGACCATGCCTACAATGGCAGCAAGATTTTCTGTTCCAGCCCGTTTCTTTTGTTCTTGGTCCCCACCGTGAAGGTAGGAATCAAAGTCCACGGAAGAAGCGTAAAGAAATCCGACTCCTTTTGGTCCATGGAATTTGTGGGCAGAAGCGCTGAGGAAATCAATTCCTAATTCCTCGGGATGGATAGGAATCTTCCCGATAGCTTGAACAGCATCTACATGATAAGCAGCAGGATGCTCTTTTAAAATACGTCCAATCTCAGCGATAGGTAAGAGGCTTCCTGTTTCATTATTAGCATACATGGTGGAAACGAGAATGGTATCGTCACGTAAGGCCTCTTGAATTTGCTGGGCAGTTATTTCTTGATTTACTGGTTGGATGATAGTTGCTTCAAAACCAAAATGTTGCACCAGATAATCGATAGTCTCAAGTACAGAATGGTGTTCAATAGCTGTCGTGATGATATGTTTTCCACGATTTTGATGACGGAGACAATAGCCGATAATGGCTGTATTGTTACTTTCTGTACCGCCAGACGTGAAAAAGATATGTTGAGGTTTGGTTCCTAGTAAGAGGGCTAAGTCTTGACGAGCCTCTCGTAAGAGTTTACCAGCTTGTCGACCATGGCCATGAATACTAGAAGGATTACCATGAGTTTCTTGCATGACCTTGGTCATTTCTGCAATAGCTACTGCTGACATAGGAGTCGTAGCAGCATTGTCCAAATAAATCAAAGAATCACCTTATTTCTTTTTGTTGTAAGCAAAGAGTGGGCTGACTGGTTTTCTTTCATGGATGCGGACGATAGCATCTCCGATTAATTCGCTAGCAGTAATGTAACATACATTTTCTGGAGTTCTTTCTTTGGTCGCTACGGAGTCTGTCACAAGGATTTCTTTGATGTTTGTAGCGTCAAGAAGGTCTGCTGCACCTTCAACAAATAAACCGTGACTGGATACTGCATAAATCTCAGTTGCGCCTTCACGTTCAACGATTTTGGCTGCTTCAGAGAATGTACGACCAGTATTTAGGATGTCGTCAATCAAGATAGCTTTCTTGCCTTCAACATCCCCAATGATATAGCCTTCGTTACGATCAGAATCGTCTTGGGCGTAGTCAATGATAGCGATAGGAGCATCAAGGTATTCAGCCAAACTACGTGCACGTTTAACACCAGAGTTCTTTGGACTAACAACAACGACATCAGAGCCAAGAAGACCTTTATCACAGTAGTGCTTAGCAAATAGAGGAACAGTATAAAGATTGTCTACAGGAATGTCAAAGAAACCTTGGACCTGAACAGCATGGAGGTCAAGTGTTAGAACACGGCTTACACCAGCTTTGACAAGCATATTGGCAACTAGTTTTGCAGTGAGGGGTTCGCGAGAAGAAGCAATACGATCCTGACGAGCATAACCAAAGTAAGGAAGGACAACGTTGATACTATGAGCACTTGCACGTACACAAGCATCAACCATGATCAACAACTCCATCAAGTGGTTGCTAACGGGATAGCTAGTGGACTGGATGATGTAGACATCGTAGCCACGGACACTTTCTTCGATGTTGACCTGGATTTCGCCGTCAGAAAATTGTCGAGAGGATAATTTCCCAAGAGGTACACCAACTGTATCCGCAATCTTTTGAGCGATTTCATGGTTAGAGTTTAGGGTGAAAAGTTTCATGTTGTTTCTATCTGACATTATAGACCGTCCTCTGTAAACTTTGTGAATCTTCTTTGAGAAAGTTTTGTTTTTCAAAGCCAGATTCTTTTATTTTTATCTTTTCTATTTTACCAAAAAAAGGAGATTATTTCAGCTTTTTTTCATGCTTTTAATAAAACGAATTAATTTTGAAGGAGCTTTCTGATAGGTTATCTGATTTTCATCTAAAAATCTCTGAAAATCTTCTTTCCCTTTTTCATGGTCGGTGACTTCAAGCTCGAGTTCATAGTCCGTCTGGTCAAAGTA
>CAUQIK010000030.1:0-15462 GCA_963518035.1 uncultured Streptococcus sp.
ATAAAAAGGACGGTCTTCTTAGAATTTTTCAAAAAGAGGGTCAGCCACTCAATAGTCGCAATATCCAGATGGTTGGTCGGCTCATCCAAAAGCAAAAGGTCGTTGTTGGCAAGGAGAACTTGCGCCAACTGGACCCGTCTTCTTAAACCACCTGACAATTCCCCAACGGGAGTAGATAAGTCCTGAATCCCCAGCTTGCTAAGAACCGTCTTGACCTGACTCTCAATTTCCCAAGCTTGGAGAGAGTCCATTTCAGCCATGACTCGTTCCAAACGCGCCTGCTTGTCCTCACTGTAGTTGAGCATGATCAATTCGTACTCACGAATGAGCTGGATTTCCTTGAGGTCGCTGGAGAGGACCGTATCCAAAACCGTCTTGCTATCATCAAAATCAGGGTCCTGAGTCAAGTAACCAATCTGGTAATCATTCTTAGCCGAAAAGGGACTGACATCCCCATCAAAGCCAGAAACACCAGATAGAACATCTAAAAGGGTGGTCTTGCCAGTCCCATTAACACCGATTAGACCGATTCTGTCTAGGTCATGGATAATAAAGGAAATATCCTTAAAAACGGTCTTGTCACCGACGGATTTACTTAGTTTTTCAACGATAAAATCACTCATTTTTTCTCCCTCAAGTAAGCATGGATGGCTTGACGGTCATTTTCCAATTCTCCATCGACAATGGCATATTCAATCTCTGTTAAAATCTCTCCCAAGTCTGGGCCCGGCTGATAACCATATTCCTTGATTAAAATGCCACCGTTAATCTGAATTTCTTTCTTATCATGAATGGTCAAGCTCTGGTAGGTTTCAGTGATGGCTTGTGGGTTGACTTCTTTTCCTTGGGCCTGACGAAGATTTTCAGACTGTAAAAGTAAATCCAAGTCAAAGCGATAACAATCGCGCTTGCTCAATTCTCCCTTTTCACGCAAGGCCAAAATAGTCAGCAAATCCTGAACTTGCTTGGCAAATTGACGTGAGGTCTTCCAAGCCTTCAAAAATGGCTGCGCATTTTCAATCTCCAAAGCCCACAGTAGAGCTGCCCAGGCTTGTTCAGAGGATTCAAAAGTAAAATCAGTCTCTAAATCAAACAGTCTATTAAGCTCGTCCTGGCTAGATGCCATATCAGGGAGATAGTCATAAGCTTGACTCTCAATCATGGAAGCCAAACCCCTTCTCCAAAATGGAGCCAGCAAGAGTTTATCAAACTCAACGAAGGTACGCTCCACAGAAATTTTCTCCAAAAGTGGCGTCAAAATTTTCATAGCTTTAAATGTTTCTGACTCAAGTTCGAAGCCAAGACTAGCCTGAAAACGAAAACCACGCATAATCCGCAAAGCATCTTCGTTGAAACGCTCACTAGCCACTCCAACCGCCCTCAAGACTTGATTTTCCAAATCGTCTAAACCATGGAACAAGTCAACGATTTCTCCTGTCTCGTCCAAGGCAAAGGCATTGACTGTAAAATCACGGCGCTTGAGGTCTTCTTCTAGCGAACGAACAAAGGAAACCGCACTGGGTCTGCGATAGTCCACATAGACATCCTCTGTCCGAAAAGTGGTTACCTCATACTCCTCATCCCCATCTAAGACCAAGACAGTTCCATGCTCGATTCCGATATCGGCTGTTCGCGGAAAAATCTGCTTGGTCTCTTCTGGATAAGAAGACGTCGCAATATCCACATCATGGATGGGACGATTGAGGAGGGCATCTCGAACAGAGCCCCCAACAAAATAGGCCTCAAAGCCTGCTTCTTTAATTTTTTCTAATACTGGTAAAGCCTTCTGAAATTCAGAAGGCATTTGCGTTAATCTCATAATAAGTGTTCTAATCCATAGACAAGCTCATGACGCTTGACAACTTCTTTAATTCCCAAATTCACCCCTGTCATGAAGGAGCTGCGATCATAGGAGTCATGACGAAGGGTCAATCCTTCTCCTTGATTGCCAAAGATGACTTCCTGATGTGCTACCAAGCCTGGTAAACGAACTGAGTGGATGCGCATGCCATCAAAGTCAGCACCACGGGCACCTGCAATCAATTCTTCCTCATCTGCTGCACCTTGCTGGGTAGACTCTCGAACTTCTGCTATTAACTCAGCTGTTTTAATAGCTGTTCCACTCGGAGCATCCTTTTTCTTGTCATGATGAAGCTCGATAATCTCCACATTTGGGAAATATTTAGCAGCCTGCCTTGCAAATTGCATGAGTAAAACAGCACCCAAGGCAAAATTTGGAGCGATTAAACCACCCAAATTTTGTTCACGAGAAAATGCTCTCAGCTCTGCAATTTCTTCACTCGTGAAACCAGTTGTTCCAACTACTGGAGCAAAGCCATTTTCAAGAGCAAAGCGTGTATTTTCGTAGGCAACAGTTGGAGTAGTAAAATCTACCCAGACATCTGCTTCAAAACCTGCTAAATCAGCCTTATCCTTGAAAACAGGAATACCCTGCCATTCTGACTCAGACTCAAAAGGATCTAAAACTGCTACCAAGTCCAAGTCTGGATCAGCCAAGACCATCTGACAAGCAGCTTGGCCCATCTTTCCCTTAAAACCAGCAATAATTACTCGAATACTCATCTCTACTCCTGACTAAGATACAAAGGACGTTAGCTGCCCTTGAAAAATAGGGAATGACGCTGACTTTCCATGAAAGGCAAGACAGGCATCTTTTTTCAAGAGGCAGGTAGTCCGTGTTCAATTTCTAAGATACAAAGCCTGCAAGAACACAAAGTGAAAATAGGAGTTCTGATCAAGGAGTGTCTACTCCTTGGAAGAACTATCTTTTTCACACAGGGTTCCAGGCGTGTTCAATTATCAAGATACAAAGGACCTTAGCTGCCCATGAAAAATAGGGAATGGCGCTGACTTTCCACGAAAAGAAAAACAGTCATCTTTTTTCAAGAGGCAGGTAGTCCGTGTTCAATTTCTAAGATACAAGCCATCTTAACTAGCCTAGAAGCGCCAACTAAATCACTGGAATATAACCCAGAGCAATACTTCCTGCCCCTAGGTGTGTTCCAATGACACTGCCAAATGTAGCAAGTGAAACATCCATACCTACTCCAGATTCAAATAAGTGCTGACGCAATTCTTCAGCCTTTTCAGGGGCATTTCCGTGAATAACAATGACCCGGTATTGCCCTGAAGCTGTTGCTTCCTTGATAATCTCAATTAAGCGCTTGGTTGCTTTCTTTTCAGTACGAACTTTTTCGTACACTTCAATCACACCTTGGTCATTGAAATAGAGGATTGGCTTAATGCTTAGTAGATTACCCAAAATCGCAGCTCCATTTGAAAGGCGCCCACCTTTAACCAAGTGGTCCAAATCATCCACCATGATGAAAGCAGATGTATGACTAATCTGAATAGCTAGCTTATCCTGAATGATGGCAAAGTTATCGCCTTGGTCTTTCCAGTTAAAGACACTTTCAACCATGATACCCAGAGGAGCACTTGTAATCAAAGTGTCTGGGAAGGCAATGGTTAAGCCCTCATAATCATCGACCATGTACTGGATATTTTGGTAAAAACCTGAAATTCCAGAAGATAGGAAAAGCCCCAAAACATGTGTATAGCCTTGTTCTTTAAGCGAAGTTAGAATCTCATCTAACTTGGCAATACTTGGTTGACTGGTCTTAGGCAATTCAGAAGCCTGAGCCATTTTTTGGTAAAATTCCTCAGCAGTCAGATTGATACCTTCGACATACTCCTCACCATCAATATTGACAGGAATATCCAAGACAAATAAATCTTCTCTTTGCAAGGTATCTGCACTGAGATAGGCAGAGGAATCTGTGATAACAGCTAGTTTCATATTAGAACTCCAAATTGATTCCTGGTAAGTCTAATGCAATTTCAGTTACTTCGTAAGTCAAACGGTTGAGCATATTCAAACATGGACGAGCCAAGGTTTCCACTTCTTCTTGGTTCAATTCACTTGGCTCGTTAACAATACGACCATCGATATGGTTCACCTGTGAAATGGTTCCACTGATGACAAATTTATCAAATACAATCATAAAACTCAAGACAACAATCAAGGAAGTCACTTGATTTTCTTGGTCATGTTGAATTAGTTGGAAGTTCACATCCACCTTAGTTTCAGGAGCTCCATTTTCATTTTCCCATTCAAAATTACGCGCATCAAAATGATACTGACTAACAAATTCTTGTTCACGTTTAAGATTCATGTCTTTCTCCCTTGGCTACAATATTATAAGCTATTGTACCATAATTTTTTATTTTCATCTAGTTTTCTAGGATTTAGTCAATCCCGATTTCAGCTCGAACTACGTCTGCGATAGTATCAACATAGTAGTCTACTTCTTCTGTTGTAGGCGCTTCTGCCATAACACGCAAGAGGGGCTCTGTTCCACTTGGGCGAACAAGGATACGCCCATTCCCTGCCATTTCTTCTTCCATCTTCTCGATGATAGCCTTAATAGCTGGCACTTCCATAGCCTTTTCCTTCATGGCATTTTCCACTCGGATATTGACTAATTTTTGTGGATAGATGGTTACTTCTGCTGCCAACTCTGACAGGCTCTTACCAGTTTCCTTCATGATTTTAGTCAATTGGACGGCAGACAATTGACCATCACCTGTGGTATTGTAATCCATCAAGATGACGTGACCAGACTGTTCACCACCGAGGTTGTAGCCTGATTTTCTCATTTCTTCAACAACGTAGCGGTCGCCAACTGCAGTGACTGCCTTGTTAATGCCTTCACGATCCAAGGCCTTGTGGAAACCAAGGTTGGACATAACAGTTGTCACGATTGTATTTTGGGCCAATTGTCCTTTTTCAGAAAGGTATTTCCCTATGATGTACATGATTTTGTCACCATCAACGATATCACCATTCTCATCAACAGCAATCAAACGGTCACTGTCTCCGTCAAAGGCCAAACCAATAGCTGAGCCGCTTTCTTTGACCACTTCTTGAAGGGTTTCTGGGTGAGTTGAACCAACATTAAGGTTGATGTTAAGACCATCTGGTGTTTCCCCGATAACAGTTAATTGAGCACCAAGATCTGCAAAAATTTGACGGGCACTTGTAGAAGCTGCACCATTGGCTGTGTCCAAGGCAACCTTCATTCCATCAAGAGGAGTCCCAGTTGAAACAAGATATCCTTCATACTTACGCAAACCTTCTGGGTAATCTACCAAGGTTCCCAAGCCTTCAGCACTTGGACGAGGAAGAGTATCTTCCGCAGCATCTAGCAGGGCTTCAATTTCTGCTTCTTTTTCATCATCTAGTTTGAAACCATCGCCACCAAAGAACTTAATTCCATTATCAAGAGCTGGGTTGTGGCTGGCAGAAATCATGACACCGGCACTTGCTCCTTCAGTTTTTACCAAGTAAGCTACTGCTGGTGTTGCAAGAACACCTAGTTTGTATACGTGAATACCAACTGAAAGAAGACCAGCTACCAAAGCAGATTCTAACATTTCCCCAGAAATACGTGTATCACGTCCTACAAAAACTTTCGGTGCTTCCGTTTCATGTTGGCTAAGAACATAGCCTCCAAAACGTCCTAGCTTAAAGGCCATTTCTGGCGTTAATTCTACGTTAGCTTCTCCACGGACTCCATCAGTCCCAAAATATTTACCCATTTTTATAAAATCCTTTTCCTATTTTTTAATTCGTTTTTGAACTAGTTGCTTTCGTTGACGAAGATGTCTCCGACGAACTGCTTGTTGTTGAATTTGATGAACTTGAACTTGGTGCTACTGGTTTTGTAGTCACCTTCATTGTTGTGTCGAACGGAGTAATAACTGCCGGTAAGACAACACCATTGCGATCGATTGCCTGCAAAGGTACTGAACCACTGTAGTTACCTGTTATGCGTTCGCTGGTTGGTAAAAGCGCAATAATACGATCAATTTTAGCTAGTGTTTCTTGGTCAGTTGTGACAGAAACTCGTTCGTTTGACACGGTTACACTATCAATTTGTAGCTTGGGATCAATCTGGCTTTGGTCAACTTGTGGCACAACAATCATCCCATCTCGCTTAACCTTCTTACCGACTTTCACTGTGATCTTTTGAGGCGTTGCCACAGCGGTCAATCCACTTGGAAGATTTTCAATGTTCAAGGGAACTTCAATTGTTCCAACACTGGCATCCGTCAAATCAGCAGTTACCTTAAACTTACGAGTGCTCTCCTGCATTTCGCTGGCCAAGGTCACACGATTGGCTCCGGTTAATACCACTGAAACTTCTGATGCAAATCCGCTAATGAAATACTGGTCATCATCATAGTGGATATCGATAGGAACGTTCGTTATCGTATTGGTGTAGGTTTCTGATTTGACCTGCCTTGCGGTATTGCTATTTTGAAAGTTGGTTGACGTTGCATAGATAAATAAGACACAAGCAAAAAAGAGAGATGAAATGATATATAGACTATTTTTTCTCATATTTCCAACCTCCTAACAAACGGTCCTTGAAACTGACTTTTTCCTCAACGACTGGCAAAAGAATTGCTCGTAGCTCTGCTTCAAATTCTTCAATCGTCAAATCGTGCTTGAAAACACCGTTATAGGTAATAGAAATGCCACCTGTTTCCTCTGAGACGATGAAGGTCAAGGCATCGGATACTTCTGACAAACCGATAGCCGCCCGGTGTCTGGTCCCAAATTCCTTTGAAATCCCTGTGCTTTCTGTCAAGGGCAGATAGGCAGAGGTGACTGCAATCCGATTTTCTCTGATAATCACAGCACCATCGTGTAGGGGAGTGTTGGGGATAAAGATATTAATAAGGAGTTCAGCTGAAATATTGGCATCCAAAGGAATCCCTGTCGCAATGTATTCTTGCAAGGTCCGAACTCGTTGGATGGCAACCAGAGCACCAATCTTACGAGGACTCATATATTCAACCGACTTGACAAAGGCACGGATCATTTGCTCCTCTGCACTAATTTGAGCAGTAGAAAAGAAATCTGTCGCCCTTCCCAAACGTTCCAAACCAGTCCGAATCTCTGGAGAGAAGATAACAACCGCAGCAATAACCCCATAGGTGATAATTTGATTAATCAACCAAGAAATCGTTGTTAAACCAAGGATATTGGCCACAACCTGGGCTAATACAAAGATCACGACCCCACGCACCAAAATCATAATCTTGGTGCCAGCTATCGCTTTTGTAAAACGATATAAAATATAGGCCACAATCAAAATATCAAACACATTGATGGCAATACTCCAAGGACTAGAAAACAAGCTAGTCCAATATTGCAGGTTGGATAATTGTTGAAAGTTCATCTGCTGTCTCCTCTCTGTCCAAACACGTTCCTTTCTATTATACCATTTTTCTGACATTTTTTTCCCTATCCTACTTCATTTTAAATTAAAGAAAAAATATGATAAAATAAACTGACTAGAAAAAACAAAGGAGAAACCATGTCTCAACTCTATGATATTACCATTGTAGGTGGTGGTCCTGTCGGGCTTTTTGCAGCCTTCTATGCCCATCTACGCCAAGCCAAGGTCCAAATCATCGACTCTCTTCCCCAACTAGGTGGACAACCTGCTATTCTCTATCCTGAAAAGGAAATCCTAGACGTCCCAGGTTTCCCAAATCTAACTGGAGAAGAGTTGACTAACCGCTTGATTGAACAGTTAAACGGCTTTGATACCCCTATTCATCTCAATGAAACGATTCTTGAGATTGAAAAACAAGAAGAAGGATTTGTCATCACAACTTCTAAAGGAAGTCACCTGTCTAAAACAGTTATCATTGCTATGGGTGGCGGCGCCTTCAAACCACGTCCGCTGGAACTAGAAGGCGTTGAGGGTTATGAAAATATCCACTACCACGTTTCCAACATCCAGCAATATGCTGGTAAGAAAGTGACGATTCTGGGTGGTGGGGACTCAGCTGTTGATTGGGCTTTGGCTTTTGAAAAAATTGCACCAACTACCCTTGTCCACCGCAGAGATAATTTCCGCGCCTTGGAACACAGTGTCCAAGCCTTGCAAGAATCATCTGTGACCATCAAGACACCATTCGTCCCTAGTCAACTCCTTGGAGATGGAAAAACGCTCGATAAACTTGAAATCACAAAAGTCAAATCTGATGAAGCAGAAACTATTGACTTAGACCACCTCTTTGTTAACTATGGTTTCAAATCTTCTGTCGGTAACCTTAAAAACTGGGGTCTGTACCTCAACCGCCACAAGATTATCGTCAACAGCAAGCAAGAATCCAGCCAAGTAGGTATCTATGCTATCGGTGACTGCTGCTACTATGACGGAAAAATTGATCTGATTGCAACAGGGCTTGGAGAAGCACCAACCGCTGTTAACAATGCCATCAACTACATTGACCCAGAGCAAAAAGTGCAACCAAAACACTCTACTAGTTTATAAAAAAGAACCACGAGTCCTACGATTCGTGGTTTTATAGTTCATCGGCTATCTTGTTAGCTCATATTTCCCCCTTCTTTAACAAAAATAAAAATGCCTATCAAACTGATAAAACATGTGATATAATAGGGACGGCACTAACAATACGCCTTGGAAAAGGAGGTATTACAGATGCTAGAACTTCTCAAAATAGTACTTATCGCAGTCATCGAGAGTATCATCTCATGGCTGGTGACTCGTTGGTTAGACGATCACTTCGACAAGTAACCTTCCTGGTTAGTGCTATCTAACCCAGAAAAAAATCCCCTCGGTATTGCAGTACCGAGGGGATTTCTGTTAGCACTAAAATGCTAGAACTTCTCAATTCCCCTTTATTATCTCACATACTCTATTTAATTGTCAAGAAAGAGGTGTTTTATATCTTTATAACTCATCGGCTATCTTGTTAATTTTTCTGAGTCTGTGGTTAACACCACTTTTGGTCAGAGGGGTGCTGAGGCTATCTGCTAACTGCTGGATAGAGTAGTCTGGGTGCTGAATCCGCAACTGCGCTACTTCCTGCAAATCCACTGGCAGATTTTCTAAGCCCATAATATCTTTGATTTTGCTGATATTGTTGATAGTCTTCATGCTGGCAGAAACTGTCCGTGCGATATTAGCTGTCTCGGCATTATTGGCCCGATTGAGGTCATTACGAGTTTCCCGCAAAATCTTTACTCTCTCAAAATCATCACGCGCCTTCATGGCTCCGATGACTATCAAAAAGTCCATAATGTCTTCAGCTCGCTGGAGGTAGGTCACTGCCCCCTTCTTGCGCTCAAGCACCTTGGCATCCAGTAAAAATTGCTGGAGAAGCGAGGCAATCCCTTGCGCGTGATCCAAATAGACAGAACTGATTTCCAACTGGTACTTACCTGACTCAGGGTCACGAATGCTTCCATTTGCCAAGAAAGCGCCACAAAGATAAGCACGACCGGCTTCCTCGTCTGATAAAATCTCCTCATCAATACCTGTTTCTAGGCCAAAGAAAGAGTCTGCCAAGTGCAAATCACTCAGCAGGTCCTGCACCTTTTCATCTGTAAAAACAGTATAGACTCGATTCTTACGAAGATTACTTCTTTGGTGGTGGCGAATTTCTGATTTAATTTCATAGAAATGGAGGAAGGACTCATAGAGGTGACGAGCCAGTTTGGCATTTTCTGTCACGACTGACAAGGTCAAGCCCGAAGTTGAGAGACCGATGCTACCAGACATCTTGATAATGGCAGATAATTCATGCCGACTCAGATGGTGTTGACCTAGGATTTCTTCTTTTACTGCTACTGTGAAACTCATTTTCTCACCTGTATAATCCGCATCAACTCATCCACAATCAAATCCCCATCGTGGAAGGCACCCCCATTTTCCAGACGAAGGAAGTTGGATGAAATCACACGCGGAACCTGCTTACAAAGGCCAGCAAAGTCATGGTCCACCTGCACCAAGTATTCATCAAAACGATTGGAATTCATGTATTCCTGTGGCACTTTTTCGATATTCACCAAGACCGTATCGATAAAAGGTCGGCCAAGGTGACGATGCAATACCTCCACGTGGTCACTATCTGTAAAGTGTTCCGTCTCCCCACGTTGGGTCATGATATTGCAGACATAGGCGATTTCTGCCTTGGTTTCCAAAAGCGCCTGCCCGATTTCCTTAATCACGATATTGGGCAAAATCGAGGTAAAGAGGGAACCAGGTCCGAGGACAATCATGTCACTTTCAAGAATAGTCTGCACTACTCGACGGCTAGCCAGAGGCGTATCATCGTTGAGGGTATTGGTCACATAGACATGGTCAATCATGCCTGGATGGTCTGCAATATGACTCTCTCCAGCCACTTCTGTCCCATCCTGAAAGACTGCATGAAGGGTCAAGGGATGGTCACTGGAAGGATAAATCTTCCCAGTTGTGTGGAAAAATTTGCTCAGTAACTGCATGGCATTATAGGTCGAACCCTGCATTTCTGACAGGCCAGCGATAATGAGATTACCCAATGGATGGCCAGCAAAGGCTCCAGCATCTTCAGAAAAGCGATATTGAAAGACCTTTTCATAAAATTTTGGCATATCTGACATGGCTACAAGGACATTGCGGAGATCGCCTGGCGGTGTCAACTGCTGCATATTTTTTCTGAGTTCACCTGAAGAACCACCATCATCTGCCACCGTTACGATAGCAGCGATTTCCACATCTTTTTCCCGCAGACTTTTAAGAATGACGGGGATCCCAGTCCCTCCACCAATCACCGTTATCTTTGGTTTTCTCATGAACGGTTTACCGTTTCCTTTCTTCGGTCTTTGTCGCGATGCCCTTCATTAACAGGCCAATTCTTGGATAAGTCCTGCGCCAAGCGTTTAGCAAAGGCCACACTACGGTGTTGTCCACCCGTACATCCCATAGCAATAGTCAAAACAGACTTCCCCTCCTTTTGGTAACTTGGCAAAATCGGCTCAATCAAGGCCAACAAATGTTGATAAAAGTCTTCTGACTCAGGATGGTTCATGACATAATCATAAACAGGTTCATCTATACCCGTTTGGTTTCTCAGTTCTGGTAGGTAGTAGGGATTTGGCAAGAATCGGACATCAAAGACTAGGTCCGCATCAATTGGGATTCCATATTTAAAGCCAAAAGACATGACTTCGATACGGAAAGACTGGGCTTGTTCCTGATCCGAAAACTGCTCTGCAAGGGTTTTGCGCAGCTCACGAGGAGTAAGTTCAGTCGTATCCACCACATTTTGGCTCATATTTTTCAAAGGTGCCAAGAGCTCACGTTCCAGCTTGATTCCATCCAAAATCCGTCCATCTGCAGCTAGTGGGTGACTCCGTCTGGTTTCCTTATAACGCGCGACCAATTCCTTATCTGCTGCATCCAAAAAGAGGATTTTAAAGTCCAGTTCTTCCTTGTTTTCCAACTCGTCCAAAACAGCTTGAATCTCTGAGAAAAAAGAACGGCTACGCATATCTACTACCAAGGCCAACTTATGGTCGTCTTCCTTTGTTTCCACCAACTGCAAAAACTTAGGCAAGAGAGCTGGCGGCATATTGTCAATAGTAAAATAACCCAAATCTTCGAAGGACTGAATGGCAACTGTTTTCCCTGCGCCACTCATTCCTGTCACAATCACCAAGTGAAGTTGTTTCTTTGTCATCTTTTTCTCCTTATATCAAAATAAGTTTGGCAGAACCAAACTTCAACTAGCTTATCCAATCTCTGCGATGACTTCGATTTCGACTTTTACATCACGAGGAAGACGAGCTACCTCTACTGCTGAACGAGCTGGAAATTCCTCTTTAAAGGCCGTTTGGTAAACCTCGTTAAAAGGAACAAAGTCGTTCATATCGCTCAAAAAGCAAGTTGTTTTGACAACATGGTCAAAGTCAGTTCCTGCTTCTGCCAAAATAGCACCGATGTTTTTCAAGACTTGTTCTGTCTGTTCTTGAATCGTTTCTCCAACGATTTCCCCAGTTTCAGGAGAGAGAGGAACTTGACCACTAGCAAACAAAAGGTTGCCAACGATTTTTCCTTGAACATATGGTCCGATAGCCTTTGGGGCTTTGTCTGTATGAATTGTTTTTGCCATTTTCTTTTCCTCACAATTTTTCTAAGATTGCATCCCAAGCCTCATCCATCCCTGCCTTGCTGACAGATGAAAAGAGGATAAAGTCGTCACTTGGGTCAAAGTTTAATTTCTTTTTGATTGCTGATTCATGCTTGTTCCATTTACCACGAGGAATCTTGTCCGCCTTGGTCGCAACGATGATAACCGGAATCTCATAATACTTGAGAAATTCGTACATCTGCACATCATCTGCTGACGGGTCATGACGAAGGTCAACTAGACTGACTACCGCACGGAGATTTTCCCGAGTCGTTAGGTACTCCTCAATCATGCGCCCCCACTTTTCACGTTCCTTTTTAGAAACACGAGCATAGCCATAACCAGGCACATCCACAAAGCGCATCTTGTCGTCAATGTTAAAGAAGTTGAGCAGCTGGGTTTTACCAGGTTTACCTGATGTTCGGGCTAGATTCTTACGATTCAGCATGGTGTTGATAAAGCTAGACTTGCCAACATTTGAACGCCCTGCTAGGGCAATCTCTGGCAGTTCATCCTGTGGGTAGTGGGATTTATTCGCCGCACTGAGCAAGATTTCTGCATTGTGTGTATTGATTTCCATAGTCACCTCTAGGCTGTTTCCAAGATTGGTTTATCCGTTCCATCGACAGCTTCTTTTGTGATGCGAACCAATTTCACATTTTCCTGACTCGGTACTTCAAACATGACGTCTAGCATGGTTTCTTCAATAATTGAGCGAAGACCACGCGCACCAGTTTTGCGTTCGATGGCTTTATTGGCAATCTCTTGAAGAGCTTCGTCGTCAAATTCCAACTCGACATCATCGTAAGAAAGCAAGGTTTGGTACTGTTTCACCAAAGCATTTCTTGGCTCTTTCAAAATACGCACCAAGTCATCAACCGTCAATTGCTCAAGAGCTGCAAAAACAGGCAAACGTCCAATCAACTCAGGGATAATACCAAATTTTTGAATATCTTCTGCGATGATTTCTTGCATGTATGAGCTATTTTCATCAATCGCTTTATTGTTTTGACCAAATCCGATGACTTTTTCACCCAGACGTTGTTTGACGATTTCTTCAATACCATCAAAGGCACCACCCACGATGAAGAGGATATTTTTAGTATCCACTTGAATCATCTCTTGTTGTGGATGCTTGCGTCCACCTTGAGGCGGCACGCTAGCAACAGTTCCCTCAATAATCTTGAGAAGGGCTTGTTGCACCCCTTCACCAGAAACATCACGTGTGATAGAAACGTTCTCGCTTTTCTTGGCAATCTTGTCAATTTCATCCACATAGATAATGCCACGCTCTGCGCGCTCAATGTTAAAGTCAGCAGCCTGCAGGAGTTTGAGGAGGATATTTTCCACATCCTCACCCACATAACCAGCCTCGGTAAGAGCTGTCGCATCCGCAATGGCAAAAGGTACATTCAAGCTCTTAGCCAAGGTCTGGGCAAGGAAAGTTTTCCCTGAACCAGTTGGACCAATCATCAAGATGTTTGACTTCTGCAAATCCACATCTTCTGACTCTTCACGCGTATCGTGGAAATTGATTCGTTTGTAGTGGTTGTAAACCGCCACTGCCAAGGCACGCTTGGCACGATCTTGACCGATTACATAGTGGTTCAAGATATGGAGAAGTTCGATTGGTTTTGGAACTTCAGACAAGTCTGCCAAAACTTCCTCAGCCAACTCTTCCCGAATGATTTCCTGGGCTAACTCCACACATTCATTACAGATAAAGGCGTTGTTCCCAGCGATTATTTTTTGTACTTCTTCTTGGCTTTTGCCACAAAATGAGCAATAAACCATCATATCATTATTCCTAGTTGTAGGCATGATTTCCTTCCGTTCTATTCTATACTGTCATTCTATCTAAAATAAGGTCATGTAAAAAGCATGGATACTATTTACCAAATTGGTAAATGCATTTAACCAGAGCAGGACAGAAAGTCCATAGCGCTTTTTACGAAAAGCCTGTGCTCCTGCAAGCAAACAGACCAAACACAGCATGGCTGTGAAAAAACCAAATATACTACGTTCCATTAGACTTCCTTTCTCTTGCGGTATTGGATGGTAAAATCATAAGGATTTTTCTCATCTTTGGTAAAGGATTTGCTTGAAACTGTCTCAAAAAGAGATAAGTCAAACTCCTCAGGGAAATAGGTATCTCCCTCCACCCGAGCATGGATTTGAGTGACAATTACTTCATCCAAATAGGGTTCAAAAGCCTGAAAAATCTGCTTTCCACCAATAATATAGAGATTCTTTTCTTGAGCCTGATACCAGTCCAAGACAGACTGGACATCATAAAAAGTAGTAACCCCATCTATCTTTTCTTCTGGATTACGAGTCAAAATCAAGGTCTCCCGTTTTGGAAGCAAGCGACGCCCAATCCCATCAAAGGTCACGCGCCCCATCAAGATAGCATGATTCAGAGTTGTTTCTTTGAAGTGTTGCAGTTCTGCTGGCAAATGCCAAGGCAGACGATTGTCCTTACCAATCACACCCTCTTCATCTTGGGCCCAAATAGCTACAATTTTCTTAGTCATGCTTCCATCCTTTTCACTGATAGTACTATTTTATCAAAAAACTCAAAAAAAGACTGGTTTGGAATAGCTTACAGAATAGAAAAAAATCCGTAAGAGGCATCCTACAGATTTTTAT
The DNA here is from genome assembly GCA_963518035.1 of uncultured Streptococcus sp. Taxonomy (GTDB): domain Bacteria; phylum Bacillota; class Bacilli; order Lactobacillales; family Streptococcaceae; genus Streptococcus. The sequence continues at coordinate 14,671 of CAUQIK010000030.1, forward strand.
ATGATTATTCTATTTCTTACAAACCAGGTGCTTGTCCAAGTTCTGCGGCAAGCATCCAGATTGTTTTATCAGTTTCAGTTTTAGCATCTGCAAAGATACCGTTTGTCACATCATCACCTTCTTCATCAGTAACATCCAAACCTTTTTGGAAAAGTTCTGACAAGTAACGGTAGATAGCAAGGACACGTTCCAAGCTTTCTTCAACATTACGGTATTCACCAGCTTCTTCTTCGATTTCACTGTTTTGAAGGAATTCTGTCAATGTAGAGAATGGGCTACCACCAAGTGTAATCAAGCGTTCGCTGATTTCATCCAATTGACCATCAAGAGCTTCCATATACTCATCCATTTTTGGATGCCATACAAGGAAACCACGACCACGCATGTACCAGTGTACTTGGTGCAAAGCCACATGGGCCACATACAAATCAGCAACAGCTTGGTTCAAGACTTCCTTTGTTTTTGCCAATGCTACTGGCGCTGCTTTTGTCAATGATGTTACGTCTTTTACTGCTTCTTTTTTCAATTCTACCATTTTATTTTACCTCATTCATTATTATTTGTAACCACTTCTTAATGATTACTACCTTAGTATACTACTAAGGAAAACCAATAGCAAGCCAAATGACTCACATGAGAAAAGTTGCAATAGACTGATAATTTAAGAATTTTTTAGAATGAAATCCAGTCACTTTCAAACTCTCTTAACAGAGATAAAATAAAGAAAAGAGTATACAATTTGTACTGACCCCAAAAAGTTAGACAAATAATTTAAGTAAAGGATTTAGTTCT
>CAUQIK010000031.1:0-14938 GCA_963518035.1 uncultured Streptococcus sp.
AAACACCCCAAAAGTTAGATTTTTTTTGTCTAACTTTTGGGGTGCAGTACAATTTTATAAGCTTTCTTTTTATTTTCTTTTCATCATTTATATTTTATAAGGTAGATTTTCCACTTTTAAACCCACTCACCATTGGCATTTACTGTGTAACCATTGATTGTAGTGCTGACAGCAAGAGCTCCTGAACTATAAGCATAGTACCATTTGCCATCTACTTGGAACCAACCAGTCTTCATAGCGCCTGAACCGTCAAGATAATACCAGCTACCACCTTGTTTCAACCAACCAGTTTTCATAGCACCCGAATTATCAAGGTAGTACCATGTGCCACCTGCTTGGAACCATTGGCTAGCTTTCATTGCACCTGAACCATTTAGATAATACCATGTGCCACCATCTTGCAACCAACCAGTTTGCATTTCGCCTGAACCATTTAAATAGTACCAAGTGTCACCTTCTTTAAACCACCATTTTTGCATCACGCCTGTAGCATTAAAATGATACCATTTACCACCATCTTTCAGCCAACCAGTCTTCATTCCATCTTCTTTAGAGAAATAATACCAGTCACCCTCAACCTTCTTCCATCCAGCCTGACGATTTCCTTCGCTGTCAATGAAGAATTTTTTACCATCAATCACAACAATCCCTTGTTTAAGGACACCTTCCTCATCCAAGAAATAATGTTTCCCATCAACAGTAATATCACCAGTTAGACGGACACCTTCTTTGACATAGTAAGTTTTATCATCAATTTTGACAAAACCAGTTTTCTTCTCACCATCTTCTACAAAATAATAAGTCTTGTCAGCAACTTTTACAAAGCCTAGCTTTTTAACACCATCTTTTTCATCTAGATAGTATTGCTTATCACCTGCAGTCAATAGACCTTTCTTCATAGCACCATCAGCTTCAAAGTAGTAAGTCTTATCATCGATTTTTTGCCAACCGCTAACCTTTTTACCGTCCTTGATATAGTAGACTTTTCCGTTCTCTGTTTTGAACTGACCGCCACTTGTTGTTGTAGATTGATTTTGGTTGTTGTTACCAGCATTAGTGGCTGTGTTTGAACGATAGACATGATAAAGAATACCATCTTTTAAGTTACCAGTAACATACTCATAGTTGGCAATAGTTGGATGACTTGTATCTGATGCTTCAGATCCTTTACGCGGATCCTTAATATTTACTGGATCGCTACTACCCTCTTTATAAACTACAAAACGAACTTCCTTGACTGCTGAATTCCCACTAGTTGTTGCAGCGTTTTGATTGTTGTTTGTATTTGTATTCGTTGCAGCAGCCGTATTTCCACCATGATAAGGATTGCTTTGAGCAGAAGAATTATTACTATTATCTGTTGTAGCAACTGGAGCATATGTATGGAATAATATACCATCCCTTACTTCACTAGTAGTATATTTATAGTTCTCAATTTTAGGTTGATTCTTAATAGATGTATCTGTTACAGCAGATCCTGTCAATGCAGCTTTGATATCAACTGGTCTACCATTTTGAAATGCCACATAATGGATTTCTGTAACTGTAGAAGTTGTCGACGCACTTGCTGCTCCTGTTTCAGCAGCTTGGACTTGTTGAACTGTCGCCATAGCTAGCACAGAAGTAGCTAGCAAGATACCTGTTACTGTTTTTCTCATAGGAAAATCCTCCTGTATTAAAATAATAAATTTATTTAGATTATATCCCTTTCCTATAATAAATGCAATAAAAAACATAAAAAGTGTAGAAATATTTAAATGTAAAAAAGAGAGCAGTTGAAAAACCACTCTCTTCCAATTTTTATACCCACTCACCGTTGGCATTTACATAATAGCCATCAACTGTAGTGCTTACTGCAAGGGCACCTGAACTATAAGCATAGTACCATTTACCACCCACTTGGAACCAACCAGTTACCATAGCACCTGAGCCTTTAAGGTAGTACCAAGTTCCACCAACTTTAACCCAGCCAGTTTCCATAGCACCTGAGCTGTTTAGGTAGTACCAAGTTCCACCATCTTGCAACCAGCCAGTTTGCATTTCACCTGAACCATTTAGATAGTACCATTTGTTACCATCTTTGATCCACCATTTTTGCATCACGCCTTCAGCGTTAAAATAGTACCATTTACCACCGTCTTTAAGCCAACCAGTTTGACGTTTACCTTCTTTATTTACATAAATCCAATGATTGTCAACTTTATTCCAGCCAGCTTTAGTATCAGAATCATCTGTCAAGAAGTAAGTTTTACCGTCAACAGTGATTTCACCAAACTTACGTTCACCTTCTTCAGTGACATAGTAATACTTGTCGCCAGCACCCTTGATAAGGCCTGTCTTACGTTCACCTTCTGCAGTGATGTAATACCATTTACCAGCGCTATCTTTTACAATACCTGATTGAGCTTTACCGTTTTCATCAAAGAAGTACCATTTCGTACCAACTTTATGAGCTCCGTTTGTCACAACGCCATCTTTTACAAAGTGAGATTGACCGTTTTCTGTGACAACTTCTGTTCTACGGACACCGTTTGCATCAAAGTAGTAAGTTTTTTCACCCACTTTGAGAAAACCAGTTCTTTTAACCCCTTGATTGTCTAGGTAGTAGCGTTCAGAGTTGTTCTCGATAATACCACGAGCCATAACACCTTCACTGTTGAAGTAGTAAGTCTTGTTGTCAATCATGACCCAACCCTTAACTGGGTTCCCGTGTGAATAGAAGTAACGGTTACCTGATACTTCACGCCAGCTGTTATTTTTATCAGTCGATTTATAACCTTGTTTATTCAAATCTGCAGACGCTGTATTTGGGTCATTTTCCAACTCAGCAAGTTTTGTACCCTTTTCTACGAATAAGTAATAACGAACTCCACCCTCTACATATGTATTTTGGTATTCAAATCGATCAATATGTTTATGTAGATCAATTTTTTGATCTCCTGACTCAAAGTAAACGGTTGTACGAGTCTGTGAACGGTCATTTGCAATTGTTACCCATTCTGTTTTACGAACAAACTCATCTGCATGTACAGATGGGGCTATGATAGCTGAGTAAGTAGTCACGGCAGCACCCGCCATTGTGACACTAGCAAGAGCTAGAGCTAAAGCTTTTTTATTTTTCATGTGAACATTCTCCATTCTTAAATTTAGCTATTATGCTTCTCTTTATTGTATCTTATTTTGACAAAAATTTCTAAGAAAAACTGAACTTTTTATGGAAAAAATAAAAAGCAGAAGAAGTCTCCTGCTTTTTTTATTGAATTAGATTATTTAACCCATTCACCGTTTCCGTTAACAGTGTATCCACCTACAGTAGTGTTAACTGCAAGGGCACCTGAACCGTCAACGTAGTACCATTTACCACCAACAGTGAACCATTGGCTAGCTTTCATAGCACCTGAGTTTTCAAGGTAGTACCATTTACCACCGTCTTGCAACCAACCAGTTTGCATTTCACCGTTTCCGTTTAGGTAGTACCAAGTGTTTCCATCTTTAACCCACCATTTTTGCATTACGCCTTCAGCGTTAAAGAAGAACCATTTACCGTCAACTTGTTTCCAACCTGAAACAGCTTTGTTAGAAGCGTAGTATTTCCAGCCAGTTTCTTCTTGAACCCATTGATCTTTCACAACGTTGTATGAGTCAGTTTTTTCAAGAACCAAATCAACTGAAGCGTTTGTGAACATGTCAGCTTTTCCGTCTTTATCTAGGTCAGCTGAACCAGAATATACGAATGTTCCTTCAGCTAAAGTTCCACTAGTAGATGTACCATTGTAACCAGCTACTGTTTCAAATTTTGCTGGATTTCCATTTTCATCTGGAGCAACTACTGTGTTTCTTAAAGTGTAACCTTTAGGTACATTAACTACACGGTATTGAACCAAACCTTTATGTGGAATTGCCAATTCAACATCACCTGCTGCGTTAGATTCAGCTTCAACAACTGATGGTTTAACGTAGTTGTTGTAGTCAGCTTGGTTAGCCCAAACCATAACTTCCACTTTAACACCTGCTACTGGAGCACCTTTGATGTCACGAACGTGGAAACGAACGTGTGAACCGTTACCAAACATAACTGGTTTACCGTGGTAAGGGTTGTAAGCTGGAGTAGCTGGTTTGTATTGTTGATCAGCTGGTACTACACCTGTATGAGCTGAAACAACTGTGTTTCCGCTATAGTTAGCTTGGTCGATTTTACCAGTTGCTGGGTTTACAACACCACTTACTGTCTGACCGTTGTTAGTGTCAGCTGAAACAGCTTGTACAGCACCAAATGCTGCAAGAGCGACTGCGCTTGTCAATAAAACTTTTTTCATCGTTTTATCTCCTTTATTTTTCATTATATATTTTTCGTAAGACTATCTTACTACCATACAGTATATAAATATTTGCAGGATTTGTCAAGGGTTTTCTTCTAGTTTTTAAAGTTTTTACCTATTTTTAGAAAAAAAGGTGAAAAAAACATTTTTGTGAGAAAAATATCCGTCAAATACTGCATTTTTCAAGTGAAAATCTCACAAACTTATGATCCTTGAGTAAAATCATTCATATCTAATCCACATAGACAGTTGGACAGAACTCACGTCTATGGTATTATCTTATAAACACTTCTAAATGTCAAGTAAAAATGGCAAGTTTTTTGATAAGAACTTGCCATTTCATCAACTTTCTACTATTTAAAATGTGACCTTATAGCAAGGCCTCAAACTCTGCGACTGTCATGCCTAATTGCTCGCTAGCAACTTCAGAAGGCAAAAGACCTTGGCGAACCATATCTAAGAAGGCAAAGAATTTCCCACGCTCCAGTCCTTGTTCAATACCTTGTTCCAGCCCCTCTGCTCTAGCAGTTTCCAAGGCATAATCCTGAGCCAATAACGCTTGTTCTTCACGCATACGTAGTTGACTAAACATTTTCCTGTCCTCCTCGGACCAGCTCTTGTAGTCCAGCAGTTGGTCTGCCTGGCTAATGGCTCGCTCGGGTTCTTGGGTAAAGGGTTTATTCCCGAAAAACTCCAACCACGGCTTGCGAATCTCATCTTTGCTGGTTTCTCTGTATTTTTTAGTTCCAAGAATTCCATCTTTACCAGATGGTTTTCATGACCGTTATTTGTGATGGTCTTAATCTTTCAATAGTGCCTCAAACTCAGCCACGGTCATTCCCAACTGCTGGCTGGCAACCTCAGGTGTCAGAAGACCTTGACGAACCATATCTAAGAAGGCAAAGAATTTCCCACGCTCCAGTCCTTGTTCAAGACCTTCTTCTCGCCCTTTTTCAATACCCTCTGCACGACCACGCTCTAAACCTTTTTCTTCAGCTTGTTCCAAGGCATAGTCCTGTGCTAACAAGGCTTGTTCTTCTCGCATACGTAGTTGACTAAACATCTTCCTATCCTCCTCGGACCAGCTCTTGTAGTCCAGCAGTTGGTCTGCCTGGCTAATGGCTCGCTCGGGTTCCTGAGTAAAGGGTTTATTCCCAAAAAACTCCAACCACGGTTTGCGAACGCTATCCTTGCTGGTTTCTCTATATTTTTTTAGTTCTAAGAACGCCATCTTGACTAGATGGTTTTCTTGACCGTTATTGGTGATGGTTAAGACCTCACCTGTCGTGTCTTCTCGCATACTAAAACTGTGAAAGGCTAAATCATCTTGGAAGTAATTACTATCTACGATAGCAATAGCATAAACAGGTGCGATGTGTTTATAGCTTTGATGTGTATCACCTTCTCGTTGACGAATTTTTTCGAGATTTTGATTAACCTGACTGCACAGGTAAGCCCATAAACGATTAATGAAAAAATTCTGATGATGAACTTGGATTTCAATGATTACTTGAGTGCCATTGTCCAACTCCGCCAAGACATCTATACTAGTGTAAAAATCCTGAGCTGAGTAAGGTAGGGAAGGTAAGACGTGAATATTGCTTCCCTCTAAAATAGTTACATTTTTAGCTGGTAAATCCAGCATATCGCGAATAAATTGACAAGTGATTTCTGGATTGCTAAAAATTTTCTTAGCAACCAAATCATTGGTTGGGCTGATGCCCGGATGTCTTAGAATCATCCTCTTCCTCCTTTTATTATACCACAGTTTTAAATCTAGGTTTCCTAGATTCTCTGGCTCTATCTATTTATTCGGAAAAGAGATGAAAAAAACCTGAGAATTATCTCAGGCTTGGGCATTAAATCTTTTTCTCAATACTGAAAAGTGGAGAAAGTGGGCGTTTTTCATGGATACGTACAATAGCATCCCCTAGGAGATGAGCGATTGAAATCTGTTCAATCTTATCAATCAAACGCTCTTCTGGCAGATAGATGGTATCCAAAACAACCAATTTCTTAATAGCTGAATTTTGGATATTGTCCATAGCAGGACCAGAAAGAACTGGGTGCGTACAGCTTGCATAGACTTCAACAGCACCAGCTTCTGCAAGGGCATCTGCCGCATGACAAATCGTTCCAGCAGTATCAATCATATCATCAATCAAGATACAAGTCTTGCCTTCGACCTTACCGATGATGTTCATGACTTCACTAGTATTCATCTTATCAACGCTACGACGTTTGTCGATGATAGCGATAGATGTTTTCAAAAACTCTGCCAACTTACGGGCACGAGTCACTCCTCCATGGTCTGGGCTGACAACCACATAATCAGAACCAACCATGCCACGACGCTCAAAATAATCCGCAATCAGAGGAGCTCCCATCAAGTGATCCACAGGAATATCAAAGAATCCTTGAATCTGCGCAGCATGCAAGTCGATGGTCAATAAACGATCCACTCCAGCTACTTCAAGCATATTTGCGACAAGTTTTGAAGTGATTGGCTCACGCGCTCTCGCCTTTCTATCCTGACGTGCATACCCATAGTAAGGCATGACAACATTGACAGATTCTGCACTCGCACGCTTCAAAGCATCTACCATAATCAAAATTTCAAGCAGATTGTCATTTACAGGCGAGCTAGTTGATTGTAGGATAAAGACGTGTTTCCCACGGATTGATTCTTCAATGTTGACCTGAATCTCTCCATCTGAAAATTGGCGAACAGTCGATTTCCCCAACTCTATCCCAATTTCTTGCGCCACACGCTCTGCCAATTCTCTATTAGAAGAAAGGGCAAACAGCTTTAAATCAGAAAAAGACATGATTTCCTCCGGTATATATGTATCGCTTGTGCTTTTCACAAGATTTTTCCATTTACCATTGTAGCGCTTTTTGCACTATTTTTCAATCAAAAATAAAAGAAGGGCACCATATTTGTACCCTTGCATCATTCTTTTGAAAAATATTCTAGTTCATCAACTCATTGTGCTTCTCAACAAAGCGATAAGCCTGATAAAAACCATAGAGAGTAATAGCCATAACTACTGGAATCGCTAGTGGCAACTCTGTCTCCAACTCCACAAAAGGAGAGTTAAACAGGAAGTGAGTTCCCAAGGCTAAACCTAGGAAAATAAGCCCCTGTTTCTTGCCAACCTTTTGTCCTTTATAGGCTCTGTAAAGCAAGTAAACACCTACTACAGCCAGACCTGAAAAAGTCCAGTGAGAGGCAATTCCTGAGATGATACGCTCTAAAATTCTCGAAATAGTAAAGTCAAATCCCTCTGGCAAATCCGTACGAATATAGCCAATATCCTCAATCATTTGAAATCCCAAACCAGAAGCAATCCCTAGTAAAAACAAAGATTTTAACTTTCGCACAGGAATCAAAGCTAAAACAAAGACAAGTGGCAACAATTTCAAGGGTTCTTCTACCAAAGGAGCCACAATAGCACTTTCAAAAGCATTTAAAAATGCACTATCTGGGAAAAGAACGCCCAGCAAATCATGGATATAGGTATTAGCAAAGCTAGACAACCAGCCTGAAAGGAACATTCCTCCCAATAAAGACAGAATCAAGGCCTTCTTTGGCAATTCCCATTTTTTCCCAATACGGAAAAGGAAATAAAGAGCCGGAATCATGTAAAAGAGAGCTAGAAAGATAGAAACTCCCATTAGACCATATTCCGCACCTGACATCGAACCGTCCGTATAGTAGATGGTTTCATACTGCAAACCAATACATAGCAATAAAATAAAAATAAATAAAATGCTGTTTTTCTTCATACACTTTCTTTCTAAATGAAGTATTTATAATTCTACGACTGTCATACTTCCTGTATCCACATCGTAAATAGCACCAGAGATAATGACATCATCTGGTATTAGGGGGGACTTGATAAGGAGTTGCATGTCCTCACGTACACTCTCCTCTATATCTTGAAAGGGCAAAAAGTCTTGGTCTGACACATCGACACCCAATTCTTCCTTCAAATACTCCTGAAAAGAGCCATTTTCAAAAGTCTGAGCACCACAGTCTGTATGGTGCAATACCACAATCTCTCTTGTCCCCATTTGTTGCTGGGAAATAACCAGCGAACGAATCATGTCCTCAGTCACTCGACCACCTGCATTCCGCAAGATATGAGCATCCCCAAGTGCCAATCCCAGAGCTTGCGCAACGTGCAGACGTGAGTCCATACAGGTTACAATGGCTACTCTAGTTTTGGGTTTAAGTGGCAGATTTAACTGCCCATGTAGGGCAACATAAGCCTGATTGGCTTGCATAAACTGTTCAAAATACGACACGATTCCCTCCTCAAAAATTTGATAATCAAATATTTCTCCTATCTTATCATTTTTAAGAGGATTTGTCACGGATTATGCAAAGACCTTTTTCAAAACTTCCTGAATCGTTGTTACTCCAATGACCTGAATTTCCTTAGGCGGAGTGATTCCTGTCAAAGAATTCTTAGGTACATAAATCTTAGTAAATCCCAGTTTAGCAGCTTCATTGATGCGTTGTTCGATACGATTCACGCGCCGAATCTCTCCCGTCAAGCCAAGTTCGCCTACAAAACATTCCTGAGGATTAGTTGGCTTGTCTTTATAACTCGAAGCAATGGCAACTGCAACGGCCAAGTCAATGGCAGGTTCATCCAATTTGACACCGCCAGCAGATTTGAGATAGGCGTCCTGATTTTGCAAGAGAAGACCTGCCCGCTTTTCCAAAACAGCCATAATCAAGCTAGCACGATTAAAATCAAGTCCTGTCGTCGTACGCTTGGCATTTCCAAACATGGTCGGTGTTACCAAGGCCTGAACCTCCGCCAAAATCGGACGCGTCCCTTCCATGGTCACAACGATTGATGAGCCAGTCGCTCCATCCAAACGCTCTTCTAGGAAAACTTGACTCGGATTAAGAACCTCAACCAAGCCACCTGACTGCATCTCAAAAATCCCAATTTCATTGGTAGAACCAAAACGGTTTTTGACCGCTCTCAAGATACGAAAGGTATGGTGACGTTCCCCTTCAAAGTAAAGCACCGTATCCACCATATGTTCCAACATACGCGGACCAGCTAAGGTTCCTTCCTTGGTCACATGACCAACGATAAAGATGGCGATGTTATTGGTCTTAGCCAGCTGCATAAGTTCCGCTGTCACCTCACGCACTTGAGAAACAGACCCCTGCACCCCTGAAATCTCAGGAGACATAATAGTCTGAATGGAGTCGATGATGAGGAAGTCTGGCTGGATGCGCTCCACTTCAGCTCGAACACTCTGCATATTAGTCTCTGCATAGAGATAAAACTCGCTATCAATATCTCCCAAGCGCTCTGCTCGCAACTTGATTTGCTGAGCAGACTCCTCCCCACTGACATAGAGAACAGTCCCCACTTGAGACAGCTGGGTTGAGACTTGTAAAAGAAGGGTTGATTTCCCAATTCCAGGATCCCCACCGATAAGAACGAGACTTCCCGGTACCACTCCGCCTCCAAGTACACGGTTGAATTCCTCCATCTCCGTCTTGGTTCGATTGACATTGATGGAAGTCACCTCAGCCAGTTTCATGGGCTTGGTTTTCTCACCTGTCAAGGACACACGCGCATTCTTGACCTCGGCAACCTCAACCTCTTCTACAAAAGAAGACCAAGACCCACAGTTAGGACAACGTCCCAGATATTTAGGGGAATTATACCCACAATTTTGACATACAAATGTCGCTTTTTTCTTTGCGATGATAAACCTCTTTCTATATCTCTAACTCACACTCAATCACTTGGCAAAAATCAATCTTCTCATTTGGCACAAACTGACGCATGAGCATTCGATGAGCAACAACTACCACAGTCTGATGTTCTCGATACTTAGCCATACATTCTAGAAAACGAGACTTCATTTCCGTAGCTGTCTCATATTGAATAGGACTATTAGGAAGTAACTCCCCATTATTTTCTAGAAATATAGCACGAGCTTTTTCAAAATTATCTGTGCCACTTTCATAGACCTGCCATTCATGCAATAATGGTTCCACTCTCAAAGGAAGTCCAGTAACACAAGACACATAAGAAGCCGTTTCTAAAGCTCTTGTGACTGCAGAAGATACGATTATTTCAGCTGAAGGGAGTAAAGGATTGGTGCTCAGTTTCTGGGCTTGCTGCCGTCCCTTCTCAGACAAGGGGGCCAAATCTATCCCAAATCCCGTATAAGAACGCTCCTCTAACTCACGATAATCTGGCTCCCCGTGACGTACAAAGATAATCTTCATTCTAGTGCCCGGTCGATCCAAATCCACCAGTTCGAACGCCATCAGCCATATCTCCATCTGCAATTAAGAAAGGAGCAAAGACAGCCTGGACAACACGTTCTCCAACTTCAAGAACAACCTCTTGGTCTGTGATATTCTTCATCTGAGCAAAAATATGCCCTTCATTCCCAGGATTTCCATAATAATCCCCATCAATAACCCCAACTGAATTAATTAAAACCAATCCCTTCTTACGAGGGTTTGAAGAACGATCATAGAGGTAGAGAACCTCAGTCGGCTGCATATAAGCCTTAACCCCTGTCGGAACCAAGACAATCTCTCCTGGCGCAATAACCGTACGCACAGCAACCTTTAAATCGTAACCAGCCGCATGCGCTGTCTCACGCTTGGGCAATAAATTTTTATCTGTAAAAGTAGAAACCAATTCAAAACCACGAATTTTCATCATCTTCTCTTTTCTATTATCATTTATTCTAGATTATTCTATCTTATTTATTCGGAAAAAGCACGAAAAAAAGAGCACACAATTCAAATCGCTTAGGGCTGCTGGATTCCTCCCCTGACCCGCTTCACGCAGAACTGTTGCTCCACTATTTATTATATCACATTCCTATTCATTTTAAAAGCAAAATTATTTTTTCCGTCTATTTCTAAAAAAGTCCTGCATAATAGCTGCGCATTCATCTTCCAAAATTCCCGTTTCAACCTCCACACGATGATTGAGACGCTCATCTGTCAAGATATCGTACAAACTCCCAGCAGCGCCAAATTTCTGGTTTTTAGCCCCATAGACCACGTTTGGAATACGGGCAAGTCCAATCGCCCCACTACACATGACACAAGGCTCAATGGTCACAAAAAGCGTGCAATCCAGCAAGCGCCAGCTCTCCTCACTCAGGTTCGCATTCTCTATGGCCATAATCTCCGCATGCATAACCGCTCGCTGCAGTTCCTCACGCGCATTATGCCCACGGCCAATGATTTCTCCGTCCTTGACAATCACACAACCAATTGGAATTTCATCGTGTTCAAGAGCAATCTCAGCCTCTCTCAAAGCTTCCCTCATAAAGACTTCTTTTTCTTCAACTGTATAATTCATCAATTTCCCTTTTACTACTTATCGATTTTATTATTATATCATGAATCCCAAGACAAAAAAAGCCACCGAATGCGGTGACTTTATAGGGAGATTATTATGAAAAAGAAAAGTTTAGGATATTTGTTACAACAAGTTAGGAGGTCTTCTTGTAACTGTCTATAGTATACCCGACCTATCTTAAACAAATCTTAAAAATCTCTTAGGACCAAACACTTTCTAAAATATTTGTTTGTTCACGACCAGGACCTACTGAGAAAGTAGAAATACGAACTCCAACCAATTCACTCACACGACGAACATAGTTACGCGCATTCTCAGGAAGATCTTCCAAATTACGAACTCCAGTAATATCTTCTGACCAACCTGGCAACTCTTCATAGATAGGTTTGCAACGTTTCAATTGCTCAAGACTAGCTGGATAGTAGTCAATACGTTGACCATCAAGATCATAGGCCACACAGATTTTCACAGTATCTAAACCACTCAAAACATCGATAGAGTTCAATGAAAGGTTAGTGATACCAGAAACACGACGACTATGGCGCATCACAACTGAGTCAAACCAACCCACACGACGTGGACGACCAGTTGTTGTACCATATTCATGACCAACTTCACGGATACGTTCTCCCACTTCATCAAATAACTCAGTTGGGAAAGGACCGTCTCCTACACGACTCGTATAGGCTTTACATACACCAACAACCTTGTCAATCTTACTTGGACCAACACCAGAACCAATGGTCACACCACCAGCCACAGGGTTTGATGACGTAACAAATGGATAGGTCCCTTGGTCAATGTCGAGCATGACACCTTGTGCACCTTCAAAAAGCACACGTTTACCGTTATCAAGCGCATCATTCAAAATGACAGATGTATCTGTCACATACTTCTTAATTTGTTGACCATATTCGTAATATTCTTCAAAAATATCATCGAAAGCAATCGATTTACTGTCATACAATTTTTCAAAAAGACGATTCTTTTCAGCAAGGTTACGTTCTAAACGCTCACGGAAAATATCTTTATCTAAAAGATCTGCGATACGAATCCCAACACGAGCAGCCTTGTCCATATAAGCTGGACCAATTCCCTTGATTGTAGTCCCAATCTTATTGTCGCCCTTAGCTTCTTCTTGCAAACGGTCTAACTCGATATGATAAGGCAAAATAACATGCGCGCGATCAGAAATACGCAAGTTATCAGTTGTCACACCCTCCTCATGAAGATAGCTCAACTCTTTTACAAGAGATTTAGGATTTACAACCATACCATTCCCAATAACAGAGATTTTTTCAGGAAAGAAAATTCCAGATGGAATCAAGTGCAACTTAAATTTCTTACCATCAATCACAATCGTGTGACCTGCATTATCACCACCTTGGTAACGTGCAATCACTTCTGCATTCGCTGAAAGGAAGTCTGTAATCTTCCCTTTACCTTCATCACCCCATTGGGTACCTACAACAACAACTGAAGTCATAATCTTGTCTGAGCCCTCAGGCTCTTCCTTTCTCACATACATGGCAGGACTCTCACCTGCAATTATATCTTACAATTTATTATAAGAAAAAATCGCCTTTTTATCAAGAAGAAACAATAGAAAGATTTGCTATTTCCAACTATTAAAAAATGTTTTAGAAAAATTACCAGCTATTTATTGTTATATTACTATAAAAAAGTAAATTTGTTCGGAAATTAACTCAGACTATCTCAACAAGAAATAAAACCTTGTTTCATTATCATCTTTTCAAGATACAAACGATAAGCAACACGATAATGGTAAACGATAAAATCCCTACGACACCCAATACCATATCTAACTAAATAATAAATCAAAAATTTAAAATGAAAATGTTCCCATTCCCAACTATTATCAAAGAAAGTAGCATACTCTTCTTCGATACTGTCATAGAAATCAGTCATCTGATCATAAATACTTTGTAGCATAAATATATACTCCTTTTCTTTTTATGACCTTATTCTAACAAAAAATTATAAACAGTTATTATAAAATCCTGAATTGCTCAAATACCAACCTCAAAAAGATAACAAATAGGAAAAGTTGACAGAATAGGAACAAATATACTACCTAAATTTCAAAAACTAAGATAATGGAAGCGGAAGGATGCGAACCCCTCGAAGGATCGTATTTACAGTCCTCCGCCTTTAGCCACTTCATTATGAATTTTATTAATAGGGATACCCACAAAGAAATCATTGCTAACTTAAACTACGATGCCCCATCTTGTTCCAAAAACCGTCTAAGATTTCTTACATTGAAACAACTAGTAACCCTACTAGGATCCTCCTTAGAAAGTGTTGCTTTAAGTGCTATCATTGATTAAAAATAATGGTGGCCGAAACTCCACTAGTAAAAATCACAAAATCCCCCGTATCATTAAAAAAATTACTCAAAAGTTGATTAAAAAAAATTCTATGAGCGACATTGCTCACCAGCTGGCCATTTCAACTTCAACTGTTATTCGCAAGCTCAATGACTTCCGTTTTAAGCCTGATTTTTCTCGTCTGCCTGAGATTATGTCCTGGGACGACTCCTTTACCAAGGGAAAGATGAGTTTCATTGCGCAAGATTTTAACAAACTCAACGTCATCACTGTTCTTGAGGAAAGAACACAATCTATCATACGAAATCACTTTCTTCGTTACAATAGAACAATTCCCTATCAGATGAAAGTTATTACTATGGATTGGAAACTCATTCAACAGGATAGCCGTAAAATCAGCGATAAGCGATTTTATCGTCCTACTTTATAAGAAACCGGAGGAATTCGGCATACTCATTGAGGACAATCTAAAGTAGCTTCATCCTCTTTTTCAGACTGTCTTTAAAACATTTCTAAAGGACAAAGAGAAAATAGACAACGCCCTTCAACTACCCTATTCCAACCCAAAATTGGAAGCGACCAATAATCTCATCAAACTGATCAAGCGCAATGCCTTTGGTTTTCAGAACTTTGAAAACTTCAAAAAACGCATTTTTATCGCTCTGAATATCAAAAAAGAAAGGACAAATTTCATCCTTTCTCGAGCTTAGCTTTTGATGTTCGCTAAAGTAAAAAAAAGGCCTAAACCTCTTTTTTCTTAACTACTCCGCCAGTAGGACTCGAACCTACGACATCATGATTAACAGTCATGCGCTACTACCAACTGAGCTATGGCGGATTAAAGCTAAGCGACTTCCATATCTCACAGGGGGCAACCCCCAACTACTTCCGGCGT
>CAUQIK010000032.1:0-14655 GCA_963518035.1 uncultured Streptococcus sp.
TTTGAGGTTGTAGATAGAACTGACGAAGTCAGCTCAAAACACTGTTTTGAGGTTGCAGATAGAACTGACGAAGTCAGTAACATATATACGGCAAGGCGACGTTGACGCGGTTTGAAGAGATTTTTGAAGAGTATGAAACGAAAAGGAGGTTGGTCATTGTACCAGCCTCCTTTTGAGTATGATATAATAGTTCTATGAGATTAGATAAATTTTTAGTTGCCTGCGCTGTGGGGAGTCGGACTGAGGTTAAAAACTTGCTCAAGGCTGGGCGCGTGATGGTAAATGGTAAAAAAGAGAAATCAGCTAAATTGCAGATTGATGAAGAAAGAGATGAGATTCGCTTTGATGGGCAAGTGTTGGAGTATGAAGAGTTTGTCTACTACATGATGAACAAGCCTAAAGGAGTTATCTCAGCGACTGAGGATCCCAAGCACAGAACCGTTCTGGACTTGCTGGATGATATTGCTCAGAGCAAGGAAGTTTTCCCAGTAGGACGCTTGGATATTGACACGCATGGTCTTTTGCTCTTGACTAATGACGGCAAGCTTGCCCATGATCTTCTTTCACCCAAGCGTCATGTAGACAAGACGTATCTAGCTCAGGTCAAGGGAATTATGACCCAAGAAGATGTGGAGACATTTGCCAAGGGAATTCCTCTTAAAGACTTTACTTGTCAGCCTGCTATACTGGAGCTTGTGTCCATAGATCTAGAAAAGAATCAAAGCCAAATTCGTGTGACCATTGCAGAAGGGAAGTTTCATCAGGTCAAGCGCATGGTGGCCTACTGTGGCAAGAAAGTAGTAGACTTGCAACGTTTGACTATGGGAACTTTAGTTTTAGATGAGAATTTGCAGCGAGGAGAATGGCGTCGCTTGACCAAGGAGGAATTAGAAGTTCTCCGTGCTAGTATTGCTTAATTGGATTTATATTCGAAAAGGTGAGGAAGAATATCCTTGCCTTTTATGTTTTTCAGTTGCTTACTTTGTGAAAAGAGTTATAATAGACTGTAGAATAAAAGGAGGAATCTATGAACGCGATTCAAGAATCATTTACTGATAAACTATTTGCCAACTATGAAGCAAATGTCAAATACCAAGCGATTGAAAATGCTGCCAGCCATAACGGAATTTTTGCAGCCCTAGAACGTCGCCAAAGCCATGTAGACAATACACCTGTTTTCTCATTGGATTTGACCAAGGACAAGGTAACAAATCAGAAAGCGTCTGGTCGTTGCTGGATGTTTGCAGCTCTTAACACCTTCCGCCATAAGCTTATCTCTCAATATAAATTGGAAAACTTTGAGTTGTCACAGGCCCATACTTTCTTCTGGGACAAGTATGAGAAATCAAACTGGTTCTTGGAGCAAGTGATTGCGACTGCAGACCAAGACTTGACAAGCCGTAAGGTTAAATTCCTACTTCAAACACCTCAACAAGATGGTGGTCAATGGGATATGGTCGTTTCTCTCTTTGAGAAATATGGTGTCGTGCCTAAGTCAGTTTACCCTGAGTCCGTTTCATCTAGCAGCAGCCGTGAGCTAAATGCCATTCTCAACAAATTGCTTCGTCAAGATGCTCAAATCTTGCGTGACTTGCTCGCTTCTGGTGCAGACCAAGCGACTGTTCAAGCTAAGAAAGAAGACCTCTTGCAAGAAATCTTTAATTTTCTTGCTATGTCCCTAGGCCTTCCACCACGTAAATTTGACTTTGCTTATCGCGATAAGGATAACAACTACCAAAGCGAAAAGGGCATCACACCACAAGAGTTTTACAAGAAATATGTCAATCTTCCTCTAGAGGACTATGTTTCTGTTATCAATGCCCCAACTGCTGACAAGCCTTACGGCAAATCTTACACAGTTGAGATGTTGGGGAATGTGGTTGGTAGCCGTGCAGTTCGTTACATCAACGTACCGATGGAACGCTTGAAAGAATTGGCGATTGCCCAAATGCAAGCAGGAGAGACTGTTTGGTTTGGTTCAGATGTCGGCCAACTCAGCAACCGTAAAGCTGGAATCCTTGCGACAGATGTTTATGACTTTGAATCAAGCATGGACATTAAACTCACTCAAGACAAGGCTGGACGTTTGGATTACAGTGAGAGCTTGATGACCCACGCCATGGTCTTGACAGGTGTGGATTTGGATGAAAATGGCAAGTCAACCAAGTGGAAGGTTGAAAACTCATGGGGAGACAAGGTTGGTACAGATGGTTACTTTGTTGCTTCAGATGCTTGGATGGACGAATACACTTATCAAATTGTTGTTCGTAAGGAATTACTAACAGCAGAAGAACTAGCTGCCTATGAAGCAGAACCAATCGTCCTTGCACCATGGGATCCAATGGGTGCCTTGGCATAATAAATGAGATATAAAAAGAACGGTTCTATAATTTTTAGGGTTGATGGAAATTTTCCACCAACCCTATTTTAGTGTATACAAAAAGGCCAACATCCATTATATTAAAAGCGCTGAAACCTAAAACAAAAGAATGATGACCATATGAACAATATACTAGAAGCTACACTACAAATCAAAGATAAAAACATTATTTGGGATAATAATGTTCAAGAGAAGATATTAAAAAATAGAAAATCTTTATTTTATTCAGCTACATATACGCATAAACCAGAATTTTGTGCCGTTTGTGGGTGCGTTAGCCAAAATAACAATATAGTTAAAAACGGGACGAAAACTTCTCGTATCACTCTCTGTTCTGTTTCAGGCCTTCCAGCCTACTTAAATCTACGAAATCAGAGATTTCTCTGTAGAGAATGTGGTTCTTCATTTACTGCAGATACTAGTCGAATCGTAGAAAAACACTGTCATATCTCTAAACGCTTAAAAAACGAAATTAAATCAAAAATAAGTGAAACAGTATCTGAAACCTATATCGCAAAAGAAACAAATGTTTCAGTTCATACGGTAAGACGTATCATAGATGATACAACACGTTTACTAAAGATTAAACCATTACACGATTTACCTGAGCATTTGTGTTTTGATGAATTTAAATCCGTCAAATCTTCCGATAGTAATATGAGCTTCATTATTTGTGATAGCACTACACACAAGCTGGTCGATGTTGTACGAGATAGAAAATCTTACAGTTTGAAACAATATTTTTATCGTTTTGAGCCTAAGACTAGATTAAAGGTGAAAACTATCTCCATCGATATGTACTTGCCATACATTCAATTAATAAAAGAAATGTTTCCTAACGCAAAAATTATCATTGATCCTTTTCACATTGTACAAGCCTTGAATAGAGAATTAAATAGAACTCGGGTACGTATCATGAATCAGCATCGTTATAAAAATCCTAAATTATATCGAAAGTTAAAATATTATTGGAAGTTAATTTTAAAGAACTCTAATGAACTTCAGAACTATAAATATAATCGTTATAAGCTTTTTGAAAGCTTCATAACAAGTAAAGGAATCGTAGATTATATCTTAGAAAAAAATCCATCTCTTAAAAATGATTATGAGGTTGTATATTCACTTCGTGAATGTATACAGGATAGAGATTATATAGAATTCAAGGAAACGATTGAAGCAGCTACGCAATTAGACCTATCTCCTGGTTTAAAAAGAGTTTTAAAGACTCTTATGACTTACTTGCCATATATTCAAAATACTTGTGAGTATCCAACTAGAACAAATGGCCCTATTGAAGGAATAAACAATAAAATAAAAGCGCTTAAAAGAAATGCCTACGGCTTTAGAAACTATTACCATTTTAGAAATAGGATTATTTTAATAACAAAAATGTTTGGCCCAAAACAAAAAGGAATTAAGCAACAATTAGTTGTTTAATCCCTTCCTAAATTTCTTCATCAACACTATTTGACAAAGAGCCCTTTTTTAGTGCTCAAAATAGCACTCAATTTTAAATGGATTTGGTGTTCAAAAAATATAATCAAATGCAACAAACTAATTTCATTTTTAATAGGCACAATTAATTTTAGAAGATAGTACGAAAAAATATTGACTATTTTCTTTAGAAAGTGTAAAATTTAGATAGATTATTTAAAATGAGGTTTTTTTATCTTGTCTATATTAAAGAAGAAAGTTAATATGTTTAGTGTACTATTGAATGTGGTATTAATAGCTATTATAGCTATTGGAGTGCTATTTTTCTTACCTAAGGAACATAAATCAGAAGTCAAATCGTCAATTAATATCGAAAGTATTGAAAAAGTGAATGAAGTTGTATTTTTGAATGCGGGAATTAATGAAATTATTTCTGAAACAAAAACAACTCAAGTTTTTGGGTTTGATGTGCCGTTCTCTAAAAAAGCAGCATTAGTAATTTTAAATTATAAAGCTAAATTTGGAATTAAAAGTAGTGTAAAGGTTGAACAAATAAGCGAAAAAGAATATAAGGTTATTGTTCCAAAATTGGAAGTAATTGGTGTTGAACTTTCAAAAGATAATCCTTATGATTTATATGATAGTCATGGAGAGTTATTAAGTGGAACTACAGAAGATATTGATACTGGGAAATTGGTCGCTAACCAACTTTCTAGTGATAGACAAGCAGAGTATTTAGATAAATTTAAGAGTGAAATTAAAGAATCTGCAATCAATTATTATAAAACAATATTTTCTTCAATGGATTCTGAAGTAAAAGTAACTATAGAATTTACAGAATAATTTTTGAAATACAAACCCCTGGCCATCTCTGGTCAGGGTTTTGTGTGGTTCTATAATTTTTAGGGTTGATGGAAATTTTCCACCAACCCTATTTTAGTGTATACAAAAAGGCCAACATCCATTATATTAAAAGCGCTGAAACCTAAAACAAAAGAATGATGACCATATGAACAATATACTAGAAGCTACACTACAAATCAAAGATGCACACAATGAAGGTGTTACATTCCATTTCTTAGAGAATATTAAAGAAGTATTGCGTGATGAGAGTGGGAAAGTAACTGGTGTAAAGGTTATTACAATGGAACTTGGTGAATCAGATGAAAGTGGAAGAAGATCAACGCATGAAGTGGCAGGTAGTGAACATATTATTCCATGTGACCTTGTCGTTGCAGCAATTGAACAAAAGTAGACTTTAGTGTTCTAGATGAAAGGTAAAAATTTGACTTTCGGTCAACATCAGAATACAATAGAAATGAACTAATAACAGGGGATGCATATTTAGGTCCTCAATCTATCGCAACCGCAATTAAAGGCGGGTGAGAAGTTGCGACAGAAGTACATGAGTCGTTTAAAGAAAACACATAAATAACTTGTGGTGCCTTTCGTTTTTTTACGGGTGGGAAAATTAAGGAACTATAGTTATAAATCCTTGAAAATATTAATATATTAACATTCGTATATTTATGGGAAGATTAAATAGAAATATTTGATATTAGCAAGAATATCTACATCCTATAACAATACAAGTATTAATATATTCATAAAATATTAGGAGGAGAAATAATGAACAAGAAACTATTATCAGGCTTATGTGCAGCAGTACTCTTATCAGGTTTAGTAGGATGCGGACCTAAGGAGTCAAAACAAAATACCACAACAAGTACTTCTACAATAGAAACAAAAAATAACACAACAAATAACTCTGAAGTAACAGAGAAGAACTTCAAAGACTTCCCAGAGACAGATGAAAAGTACTTCACATATGATGAATGGCAAGAAGGTTATGTCATCTATAGTTGTACTTCTGACGATAAGGTTGTTCGTGTACCAAAGGAAATTAAAGGTAAACCTGTTATCGCAATTGGAGAACGTGGTCTTGCGAACTTGAAACATTGTGAGGCAATCGTTTTACCAGATACAGTACGATATATTGGAAAAGGTGCGTTTGCGATTGACAATAAGTTAAAGTATGTCCACTTTGGTAAGTCAATAGAAACAGTAGAAGATGATGTTTTCAACTCTGACAGTTCATTAGAATCAGTTGTATTCCCAGAAGGAACAAAGAGTATTGGAATATTAGTATTCTGGGGGACATCATCAATTAAATCTATTACAATTCCAGCAAGTGTAACAGAAATTACAGAATACTTCTATTTTGTGGATAACTGTAACCCAGATGTAGAAATCCATACACCTAAGGGATCAAAGGCAGAAGAAGTAGCTAAAGCAATGCAACTTAAAGTAGTAAATGACTAAAGGGGAATAGTATGAACAAGAAATTACTATCAGGCTTAGGGACTGACCCCAAAAAGTGAGAATTTAATAAAAACACCCTAGGGCTACCGTCTTCGGTATTCAACCGGAGACAGGTAGTCCAATTTTTGTTGGATTCTTTTTTCATTAGGTTCTTCATCAACACTATTTGACAAAGAGCCAAAAGAATCAGGTGATAAACCTGATTCTTTTTTTGTTTGTACATTCTCACCAAGATTACATGATACCGAAGAAACGAGCTGCGATACCTACTGCAAAGAGAGCAAGGATGATTGAGATTGGTGATACTTTTTTCTTAAGTAACCACATGCAAAGGAAAGTAAGGAGAAGTCCCATTAATCCTGGAATCAATGAGTTCAACTGACCTTGAAGGGTTTGTGGTTGAATCTTATCTAGGCTCAATCCACCAAGTGCTTGACCAAGGATACCTTTCAATTCAGCACCCGATACAGGACCTTCTGGGAAGTTGATGTAGGCACCTTCAGCCAATTGTTTACCTGGAAGGTTAACAGTGAAGTTGATCGATACCCAACGTTGTACAAGAACGGCAAGAATGAACATACCAAGGATAGAAGCACCTTTAGTGATGTCTTTCAAGATACCACCAGACATGTCTTTAGTGATTTCAGAACCAGCCTTGTAACCAAACTCTTGTGTGTACCATAGGAAGGCCATACGGATCGCATTCCATCCGAAGAAGAAGAGAAGTGGACCAACCAAGTTACCAGATGCAGCAAGGGATGCACCAAGAGCTCCAAGGATAGGACGAACTGTAAACCAGAATACTGGGTCACCGATACCAGCAAGAGGTCCCATCATACCGATTTTAACCCCTTGGATAGCAGCGTCATCAATTTCAACACCGTTAGCACGTTCTTCTTCAAGTGCAAGAGTAACCCCCATGATTGGAGCAGCTACGTATGGGTGAGTGTTGAAGAACTCAAGGTGACGCTCAAGAGCAGCAGCTTGGTCTTCTTTAGTAGTGTACAATTTTTTGATAGCTGGGATCAATGAATAAGCCCAACCCAAGTTTTGCATACGCTCGTAGTTCCAAGAACCTTGAAGGAATTGTGAACGCCACCAAACTTTTTTACGATCTGATTTTGATAATTGAAGTTTTTCAGTCATGATTGTTCCCCTTTCTAGTAGTCTTCTAGGATATCACCGATTGGGTCGTTAGAAGTCGCAGCTCCGCCGCCACCGTTACCACCTTGTTTTGAAAGGTTAAGGTAGATGAAGGCAAGGGCAACACCGACTACACCAAGGGCAATCAAAGTCAATTGAGAAATCGCAGCAAGAGCAAAACCGATAGCGAAGAATGGCCATACTTCACGAGTTGCCATCATGTTGATAACCATAGCGTAACCAACGGCAACGACCATAGCACCACCGACAGCCATACCACCGTTCAACCAGTCTGGCATCAATTTAAGAGCATCTTGAACGGCAGAAGCAGGGATAGCGATAAGGAAGGCAGCAGGGATTGCAATACGAAGACCTTGAAGAAGAAGTGCAACAAAGTGAGCACGTTCAACAGCCGCAATATTTCCTTCTTTAGCAGCAGCATCAGCAGTGTGAACCAAGGCAACTGAGATTGTACGAACAATCATAGTCAAGAAAAGTCCAGCTACGGCAAGAGGGATAGCTGTTGCTGTTGCAACGGCGATACCTTCAGTAGTAAAGTTACCACCTTTGATCAAGATGATTGCTGCGGCAACAGATGCAAGAGCAGCGTCAGGAGCTACGGCAGCTCCGATGTTTGCCCAACCAAGGGCAATCATTTGAAGTGATCCACCAAGCATAACCCCTGCTTCGAGGTTACCAGTTGCAAGTCCGATAAGGGTACATGCGACGATTGGTTGATGGAATTGGAATTGGTCGAGGATACCTTCAAGACCTGCAAGGAAGGCAACAACTACAACCAAGACAGCAGAAATAATTGAAATATCTGACATGGTTTTATTCCTTTTCTATTTAATTATATAAAGTGAAAAATTTTCTTAGAATTCTTCTATAGTTTGATATTTGTTATTGAACGTTGGCTTTGCTAATCAAGTCAAACAAATCTTTTTTAGTGTCGTTTGGTACTTTACGTACGTCAAATTCAACACCGAGGTCACGCATTTTTTCAAATGTAGCAACGTCATCTTTGTCCATAGACAAAACGTTGTTGACCATTGTTTTACCTGTTGAGTGAGCCATTGATCCTACGTTAAGGGTCTTGATTGGCACGCCACCTTCGATTGCACGAAGGGCATCTTGAGGTGTTTCAAACAAGATAAGGGCATGTGTTTCTCCAAAGCGTGGGTCTTTTGAAACCTCAATCAATTTTTGAATTGGAACCACATTGGCTCTGACATTATTTGGAGCTGCTTGTTTAATCAATTCTTTACGAAGATCGTCGTTGGCAACGTTATCTGAAGCAACGATAATACGGTCTGCTTTTGAATCTGGAGTCCAAGCAGTTGCAACCTGACCGTGAAGGAGACGTGTGTCAAGACGAGCAAGATTGATTTTGAGTTTTCCATCCCCGATAACAGTTCCTTCTGGGATAGCAGCTTGGGCAACTGGAGCAGCTGCAGCACTTGCAACTTCTTCAGCTGGATTGAGCTCTTCTGGAAGAGCTTTGATGCCATCTTTGGCTTCTTTAATAATATTAGCAGCGACTTTTTCTACACCTGCAGCAGCGTCCATCAGGCGCTCTGTGTAGGCTTGAATTAACATCGGTAAGTTAAGTCCTGTGATGATGGCAAACTTACGCTCAGGATTTTCTCCCATCACGCGACTAGCTTGGTTAAATGGAGATCCACTCCAAAGGTCAGCCAAAACTAGAACCTCATCTTCTGCGTCAAATGCAGCAACAGCGTTATTAAACTTAACGTATAAATCATCAGGACCTTCATTTGGCATAAAGGTTACAACTTGAACCTTTTCTTGTTCACCAAAGATCATAGATCCTGACTGATGAATACCCGCAGCAAATTCGCCGTGGCTCGCAATAATGATTCCGATACTCATTATTGTCATTCCTCCTTTTTTGTTTTAGTTTTCGTTTAAGAAAACTTTAAGACTAAATAAGTATAAACCGTTTTCATCTAAAAATCAACTATTTATCATAAAATGATTAAAAAGCTTACGTTTAAAAATATTGACATATTAAGTTTTGGGAGAGCTTTTTTGAATCCTTATTTTAAAATTTAATATAAAAAAGTTGGAAGCGCATTCCAACTTTTAAAATAGGTTTTTATTAGATTAGTGGGTGAAGTCGAGTACCATACGTCCTTGAATTTGACCTTTTTCCATTTCGTCGAAAATTGCAACCGCATCTTCTACTGGACGTTTTTGAACAACTGGAACTACTAAACCTTCTGCACCGAATTGGAAGGCTTCTTCCAAGTCTTTACGAGTTCCAACAAGAGAACCGATGACTTGGATTCCATCTAGAACGGTTTTGACGATACTGAGTTCCATCATTTCAGAAGGAAGACCGACAGCGACGACGCGACCACCAGCACGAACTGAGTCAACAGCCTGATTGAAGGCAACTTTAGATACAGCAGTTACGACAGCTGAGTGAGCACCTCCATCAGTTTTTTCCTTGATGAGTCCAGGTACATCTTCAACTTCTAGTCCGTTAATAACGATATCCGCACCGACTTCTTTTGCAAGGGCAAGCTTGTCGTTGTTGATATCAACCGCGATTACATGAGCATTGAATACTTTTTTAGCGTATTGAACAGCTAGGTTACCAAGCCCACCAGCGCCGTAAAGAACAACCCATTGGCCTGGTTCAACTTTTGCTTCTTTAATGGCTTTATAGGTTGTTACCCCAGCACATGTGATAGAAGAAGCTTGGGCTGGATCAAGTCCGTCAGGAACTTTGACAGCATAGTCTGCTGTTACGATACATTGTTCAGCCATACCACCGTCTACTGAGTAGCCGGCATTTTTTACTGTACGGCAAAGAGTTTCACGGCCAGTTGTACAGTATTCGCAAGTGCCACATCCTTCAAAGAACCAAGCAACGCTGACGCGGTCGCCGACTTTAAGGCTTTTTACATCTGGGGCAATTTCTTTAACGATACCAACACCTTCGTGACCTAGGACACGTCCTGGTACCTGACCAAAGTCACCATGGGCAACGTGGAGGTCAGTGTGGCAAACACCACAGTATTCAATTTCTACAAGTGCTTCCCCAGTTTCAAGTGGACGGAGTACTTTTTCTTCAACAGCAACACCAGTGCTTTCTGGATTTACAACAACAGCTTTCATAGCTATCCTCCTTGATATTGACCGAGAACAGGGACAACGGGACTGGATTGATTTTGTGTCAACAGAGTCGAGTGTGACGAGCTCTCTTGTATTTATATGTGAAGTATATCACAAAAGAAAGCCTTTTCCAAGGTTTTGGAGGCAAAAAATAGAATAATCGATTAACTGGTTGATGAGACTGTGAAAAGAGCACAAAGACCAGCTCGCAAGCTGGTCATACTCTTCGAAAATCAAATTCAAACCACGTCAGCTTCGCCTTGCCGTACTCAAGTACTGCCTACGGCTAGCTTCCTAGTTTGCTCTTTGATTTTCATTGAGTATCAGTATAGGTTATAAGAATAAATCTTGCAGGGTTTTGGCAACCCCGTCTTGGTCATTTGTCAAGGAAATTTGCTCATCCGCATAGGGGAGTAGCTCAGGATTGGCATTTTTCATGGCATAACCTTTTCCAGCAAAAGCGAGCATTTCGGTATCATTGTGCTCATCTCCAAAGGCAATCAAATCCTTTTTGTCGCGGTTCATTACCTTGAGCAAGTAGTCCAAAGCAAAGGCCTTATTGACACCTTTGGGTGTACACTCAAGGATATTGAGCGGACCTCCCCAGGTATTGATAGACAGTTGATGCTGGTAGAAGGCGTTCATTTCTTTTGCCAAGGCATATTTGTCACTGGCTCTGGTCTGCAACAGAATACAGTTAGGGTCCTTGGTTACCAACTCAGGCTGAAATTGATCTTCAGGCTGGAAAGCTTCTACCCCAAATAGTTTGGGATTAGCAATTTCTTCATTAGGATTTGTAATGTAGAATTTTTTACGGTATTCTCCAGCGATAAAATCGGCTTGAATGTCCTCTGAACGTTGAACCATATCTAGCAGATATTTTTTGTCTACAGTTAAACACTTTTCAAAGTTCCAAACTTGATCTGGTAAATGAGTGAGGGAGCCGTTGAAATTAATCATAGGAGTGTCTAAGCCTAGTTCACGGTAGAAATCTTTTGACATGCGGTAAGGGCGCCCTGTCGTAATAATAACTTGATGCCCTTTTTCGGCAACTTTTTTTATGGTTTCTTTGGTAAAGTCAGAAATTTGACTGTCTGAGTTGAGCAGGGTTCCATCCAGGTCAACTGCAATAATTTTTTTCGTCATAGGGACCTTTCTAGTGTCTTTTCAGATAAGATGTCTTCTATTATAACAGAAAGCAGGCAGAAAAGCAGATTCCAAACAAAAAATGAAATTGGATCAATTTCTTAAATAAATCAAACAAAGATATTGAAAAAGTGAATGATAAATGATATAATTCTATTATTGTTCGTAAAAATTAAAAGGAGATTAATAATGGACAAATTATTTAAACTAAAAGAGAACGGTACAGACGTTCGTACAGAGGTTCTCGCTGGTTTAACAACTTTCTTTGCAATGAGTTATATTCTCTTTGTAAACCCACAAATTCTTTCGCAAACAGGAATGCCTGCTCAGGGTGTATTCCTCGCAACGATTATCGGTGCAGTTGCTGGTACCCTGATGATGGCCTTCTATGCTAACTTACCATATGCTCAAGCGCCAGGTATGGGACTCAATGCCTTCTTTACCTTTACAGTTGTATTTGGACTCGGTTATTCTTGGCAAGAAGCCCTAGCTATGGTCTTCATCTGTGGAATTATCTCATTGATTATCACTTTGACAAATGTTCGTAAAATGATCATTGAATCGATTCCAAATGCCCTTCGCTCAGCTATTTCAGCTGGTATCGGTGTCTTCCTTGCCTATGTAGGGATTAAGAATGCTGGACTTTTGAAATTTACGATTGATCCAGGTAACTATACTGTTGTAGGAGAAGGGGCTGACAAGGCTCAAGCAACGATTGCAGCAAACTCTTCAGCAGTTCCAGGATTGGTTGACTTTAATAACCCAGCTGTTTTGGTGGCACTTGCAGGACTGGCCATTACAATCTTCTTTGTTATCAAAGGAATTAAAGGGGGAATTATCCTCTCTATCTTGACAACAACTATTCTTGCTATCGCAGTTGGTTTGGTAGATTTGTCTAGTATCGATTTTGCTAATAACCATGTTGGTGCAGCCTTTGAAGACTTGAAGACAGTCTTTGGTGCAGCTCTTGGTTCAGAAGGTTTGGGAGCTTTGATTTCAGATACAGCTCGCTTGCCTGAAACTCTGATGGCCATTCTTGCCTTCTCATTGACAGATATTTTTGACACGATTGGTACCTTGATTGGTACAGGTGAAAAAGTTGGTATCGTAGCGACAAATGGTGAAAATCACCAATCAGCTAAGTTGGATAAGGCTCTTTACTCTGACTTGATTGGTACTTCAATTGGTGCCATCGCTGGTACTTCGAACGTAACGACTTATGTCGAGTCTGCTGCTGGTATCGGTGCAGGTGGACGTACTGGTTTGACAGCCTTGGTTGTGGCTATCTGTTTTGCGATCTCAAGCTTCTTTAGCCCACTTCTAGCGATTGTACCAACAGCCGCTACAGCTCCAATCTTGATTATCGTTGGGATTATGATGTTGGCTAGCTTGAAAAATATCCATTGGGACGATATGTCTGAAGCGGTTCCTGCTTTCTTCACATCTATCTTTATGGGATTCAGCTACTCTATCACTCAAGGGATTGCAGTTGGTTTCTTGACTTACACCTTGACTAAGCTTGTCAAAGGTCAAGCTAAAGATGTTCATGTCATGATTTGGATTTTGGATGCCTTGTTTATCCTTAACTACATCAGCATGGCCTTATAATAGGATAACCCAGGGGGATTTTCCCCCTTTTTGAATACAAAGGAGATAGGTGATGAAAGAGAAAAATATGTGGAAAGAATTATTGAATCGTGCAGGCTGGCTGTTAATCTTTTTGCTGGCGACAATTTTATATCAGATTCCTATAGGGGTTACTGCTATTTTAACTTTAAATGCAGTACCACTGTTGCAGTCAGGACTGATAGTTGCTGGTATTTCGATTGTGGTTCTGGTGCTATTTATTATTGGAGCTCGTAAAACGCAGTTAGCAAGTTTTAATTTTTCTTTTTTTAGAGCGAAGGATTTAGCACGTTTGGGCTTGAGTTATTTAGTTATTATCTGTTCAAATATACTTGGTTCTATCTTGTTACAACTGTCAAATGAGACGACAACAGGTAACCAGTCTCAGATTAACGATATGGTTCAGAATAGTTCTCTGATTTCCAGTTTCTTCTTGTTGGCCTTGCTTGCTCCAATTTGTGAGGAAATCTTGTGCCGTGGGATTGTTCCTAAAAAGATTTTCCGAGGAAAAGAGAACTTGGGATTTATAGTCGGTACGATTGTGTTTGCTTTATTGCATCAACCAAGTAATTTACCTTCTTTATTGATTTATGGAGGTATGTCGATCGTTCTGTCTTGGACGGCTTACAAGACCCAACGTTTGGAAATGTCTATCTTACTTCACATGATTGTGAATGGGGTTGCTTTCTGTTTGCTTGCTCTCGTGGTGATTTTGAGTCGGACATTAGGGATTTCTGTTTAAGATTTTTGACAATTGCTTACTTGTTTCTACTGGGAAAAAGATGAATGCAATCGTGTCCATCTTTTTCTTTTTATGGTAAAATAGAGAAATAATATGGTGAAAAGCCTTGAGGGAGTGACCGATATGTCAAGTAAAGCCAATCATGCAAAGACAGCTATTTGCGGAATTATCAATGTAACCCCAGACTCCTTTTCGGATGGTGGTCAATTTTTTGCTCTTGAGCAGGCACTTCAGCAGGCTCGTAAATTGATAGCAGAAGGGGCTAGTATGCTAGATATCGGCGGAGAATCGACTCGGCCGGGAAGCAGCTATGTTGAGATAGAAGAGGAAATCCAGCGTGTTGTTCCAGTGATCAAAGCGATTCGCAAGGAAAGTGATGTCCTTATCTCTATTGATACTTGGAAGAGTCAGGTAGCAGAGGCTGCTTTGGCTGCTGGTGCTAATCTAGTCAATGATATCACTGGTCTCATGGGTGATGAAAAAATGGCTCATGTGGTAGCTGAAGCGAGAGCGAAAGTGGTCATCATGTTCAATCCAGTTATGGCTCGACCTCAGCACCCTAGCTCGCTCATCTTCCCTCATTTTGGTTTTGGTCAAGCTTTTACAGAAAAAGAGTTAGCTGACTTTGAAACATTGCCAATTGAAGACTTGATGGAGACTTTCTTTGAACGAGCACTAGCGAGAGCAGAGGAAGCTGGGATTGCTCAAGAAAACATCC
>CAUQIK010000033.1:0-14339 GCA_963518035.1 uncultured Streptococcus sp.
ATTTTGGAGGTCAGGCCAACGTCTATCATGATCATTTATTTGGAGGTCTTTTAGACAAGTTGCAGTCGCTTTATCGCCTGGACGAAACTCGCCTTGCTTATGGAGGCTACTCACTAGGTGGTTTGGCGGCAGTCTACAGTCTTTTCAGCTTTGACAAGGTTTCCTGTGTCTTTTCGATCTGCGGTTCCTTTTGGTATCCTGATTTTGTGACTTACTGCAAGGAAGAAAATGTGAAAAATTTGGACTGTTTGCTGTATTTACAGAACGGTCAAACAGAAGGAATCAATCATAGCAATCGCTTGGCTCAAGCACCAGTCTATGCTGAGCAAATCCATACCAGTCTTCAGAAATGCTATCCGAACGGTCAATTTGTCTTTGATCCTTATGGACACCATGAACAAGTAGCTGAGCGATTTCTAGCTTTTTCCAGCTGGTTGGCCCAAAAATGGAAAATCGAATAAAAGATTTATCCCTTGGCTTTTGCCAAGGGATTGTTGTATTTGTTTAACTAAGTTTTTCTCTTTTCTTATCTGGATTCCAGATGAAGCTTGCGATGAAGCTAAAGATGATAGTTAGGATAGCGAGGATAATGGCAAGGATGAGAGCAGGGATGCGGATAAACCACCAGAGTGGGTTTGGTTTTTTATCATTGTGCCATTGTTTCGTTTCTTGGTCCAGACGTTGGAATTCTGTTTGGATACGATTGGCGACTGTTTCAATGCCTTCATCATTCATTTTCTTGATATCTGAGATATCGATTGGATTTCCAAAGTTCATATCGACACGCTCACGGCTAACCAAGCCTTTCAAGGTCATAGGACCGGTGTAGGTAACAGGCATGATACGGACTTTGGCCATCTTGGCAATCAGGGCTACGCCACCCTTGACATCGTTTGAGTGACGGCTCCCACTTGGAAACATGATGAGAGAGCGATCACTTTTTTTGAGAACATTGATAGGGTATTTGATGGCTGAGGCGCTAGGATTTTCACGGTCTATAGGAAAGGCACCACACATACGAATCCACCAACCAAAGATACGGTTGGCAAAGAGTTCTTTTTTGGCCATAAAGATGAACTGTTTTGGCTTGGTCGCAAAGGCCATGTAAACAGGATCCCACCAGGTACGGTGAGGGGCAACCAGAATATAATTTTCATCTTGATTAGGAATTTTATCAGTATTATGATAGTGGGCATTGCCATTGATGGACCATAGGAGCAATACAACCAATCCACGTAAATAAGTATAAAACATGCGATCTCCTTCGATTATTTTCTTGTTATTATTATACCTTATCAAAGGAGGGCTGGCAAACTTTTCCCTTGACTAGGTCCATATTTGGGATGAGATTAGAATTCTTTTAGAAAAAATGATATGATAGAGTTTATGGATAAAAATAAGATTATGGGATTAACCCAAAGAGAAGTCAAGGAAAGACAGACTAAGGGCTTGGTCAATGATTTTACTGCATCGGCCAGTACTAGCACTTGGCAAATCGTTAAACGAAATGTCTTTACCCTTTTTAACGCTTTGAACTTTGCCATTGCTTTGGCCCTAGCCTTTGTGCAGGCTTGGAGCAATCTGGTTTTCTTTGCTGTTATCTGCTTTAACGCTTTTTCTGGGATTGTGACCGAGCTGCGGGCTAAACACATGGTGGACAAGCTCAATCTCATGACCAAGGAAAAGGTCAAAACCATTCGTGATGGTCAGGAAGTTGCTCTGAATCCTGAAGAATTGGTGTTAGGAGATGTGATTCGTCTGTCTGCTGGAGAGCAGATTCCCAGTGATGCCTTGGTTTTGGAAGGTTTTGCGGAAGTCAATGAAGCCATGCTAACGGGAGAGAGTGATTTGGTGCAAAAGGAAGTTGACGCCTTGCTTTTGTCTGGAAGTTTTCTAGCCAGTGGGTCAGTTTTAGCTCAAGTTCACCATGTTGGTGCAGACAACTATGCTGCCAAACTTATGCTGGAAGCCAAGACCGTTAAACCCATCAACTCCCGTATCATGAAATCGCTGGACAAGCTAGCAGGTTTTACTGGGAAGATTATCATTCCCTTTGGTCTAGCTCTCCTGCTAGAAGCCTTGATCTTAAAAGGCCTGCCTCTTAAGTCGTCCGTTGTAAATTCATCGACAGCCCTACTGGGAATGTTGCCCAAGGGAATCGCCCTTTTAACCATTACGTCGCTCTTGACTGCGGTGATTAAGTTGGGCTTGAAAAAGGTTTTGGTGCAGGAGATGTACTCTGTTGAGACCTTGGCGCGCGTGGATATGCTCTGTTTGGATAAGACGGGTACCATCACCCAAGGAAAGATGCAGGTGGAGGCTGTTCTTCCACTGACGGAAACTTACGGTGAAGAGGCTGTTGCCAGCATCCTGACAAGCTATATGGCCCATAGTGAGGATAAGAATCCAACAGCTCAAGCTATTCGCCAGCGATTCCAAGGTCAAGTAGCCTACCCTATGCTTTCGAATCTTCCCTTCTCTAGCGACCGCAAGTGGGGAGCCATGGAGTTAGAAGGTTTGGGAACAGTTTTCTTAGGGGCGCCTGAGATGTTGCTGGATTCTGAGGTCCCAGAAGCCAGAGAGGCCTTGGAGAGAGGGTCACGTGTCTTGGTTTTAGCTCTCAGTCAGGAGAAATTAGACCATCACAAACCACAGAAACCATCTGATATTCAGGCTCTAGCCTTGCTGGAAATCTTGGACCCGATTCGAGAGGGAGCAGCAGAGACGCTGGACTATCTCCGTTCTCAGGAAGTGGGCCTCAAGATTATCTCTGGTGACAATCCAGTTACGGTGTCCAGCATTGCCCAGAAGGCTGGTTTTGCGGACTATGACAGCTATGTCGATTGCTCAAAAATCACGGATGAGGAATTGGTTGCTATGGCTGAGGAGACAGCTATTTTCGGACGTGTTTCCCCTCATCAAAAGAAACTCATCATCCAAACTCTGAAAAAAGCGGGTCATACAACAGCTATGACAGGGGACGGGGTTAATGATATCTTGGCCCTTCGTGAGGCGGATTGTTCCATCGTAATGGCGGAAGGGGATCCAGCGACTCGTCAGATTGCCAATTTGGTTCTTTTGAACTCTGACTTTAATGATGTTCCTGAGATTCTCTTTGAGGGTCGTCGCGTGGTTAATAACATTGCCCATATCGCACCGATTTTCTTGATTAAAACTATCTATTCCTTCCTGTTGGCAGTTATCTGTATTGCCAGTGCCCTTCTAGGACGGTCTGAATGGATTTTGATTTTCCCCTTCATTCCGATTCAAATTACCATGATAGACCAGTTCGTGGAAGGTTTCCCACCATTCGTTCTCACTTTTGAGCGAAATATCAAACCTGTTGAGCCAAACTTCCTCAGAAGATCCATGCTTCGTGCTCTACCAAGTGCTCTCATGGTCGTCTTCAGCGTCCTGTTTGTGAAAATATTTGGAAGTAGCCAAGGTTGGTCTGAGTTAGAAATCTCAACTCTACTCTATTATCTCTTGGGGTCAATTGGTTTCTTATCTGTATTTAGAGCCTGCATGCCATTTACCCTATGGCGTGTCCTCTTGATTGTTTGGTCAGTAGGAGGCTTCCTAGCCACAGCTCTCTTCCCAAGAATTCAAAAACTACTTGAAATTTCAACCTTAACAGGACAAACATTACCTGTTTATGGTGTCATGATGTTGGTCTTTACCGTGATTTTCATTTTGACCAGTCGCTACCAAGCTAGAAAATAAAGAAAGGCTGCAATCTGTGGATTGCAGTCTTTTTAGGTACAAGATTGCCAGCTGAAATGTGGTATAATAAGAGGTAACAGAGTTTGGAAAGTGAGAGAAGATGATTTCAAAGAGATTAGAATTAGTGGCTTCCTTTGTGCCACAGGGAGCCATTTTGCTAGATGTGGGAAGTGACCATGCTTATCTGCCTATCGAGTTGGTCGAAAGAGGCCAAATCAAAAGTGCCATTGCAGGTGAGGTGGTGGAGGGACCTTATCAGTCTGCTGTCAAAAATGTTGAAGCTCACGGCCTAAAGGAGAAAATCCAGGTTCGTTTAGCCAATGGCTTGGCAGCCTTTGAAGAGGCAGATCAGGTATCGGTCATTACCATTGCTGGCATGGGTGGTCGTTTGATTGCTAGGATTTTAGAAGAAGGCTTGGACAAGTTAGCTAATGTAGAACGATTGATCCTCCAACCCAATAATCGTGAAGACGACTTGCGTATCTGGTTGCAAGAGAACGGATTTCAGATTGTATCTGAAAGTATCTTAGAAGAGGCTGGCAAGTTTTACGAGATTTTGGTGGTGGAAGCAGGCCAAATGAAGCTATCAGCCAGTGATGTTCGCTTTGGTCCCTTCTTGTCCAAAGAGCTCAGTCCAGTATTTGTCCAAAAATGGCAAAAAGAAGCTGTTAAGCTAGAGTTTGCCCTCGGACAAATCCCAGACAAAAATCTGGAGGAACGTCAAGTTCTAGTGGATAAAATTCAAGCCATCAAGGAGGTTCTCCATGCTAGCAGGTGAAGTGATTAACGCATATGAAGCCTTTTGCCCTCAGGAATTTTCCATGGAGGGAGACAGTCGTGGCCTGCAAATTGGAACTTTAGACAAGGATATCCAAAGGGTCATGGTGGCTCTGGATATTCGTGAAGAAACGGTGGCTGAAGCCATTGAAAAGGGTGTGGACTTGATTATTGTCAAGCACGCGCCGATTTTCCGTCCCATCAAGGACTTGGTAGCCAGCCGTCCACAAAATCAGATTTATATTGATCTCATTAAGCATGACATCGCAGTTTATGTCAGCCATACCAATATTGACATCGTTGAAAATGGTCTCAATGATTGGTTCTGTCAGATGCTAGGTATCGAGGAAACGACCTATCTGCAGGAGACAGGTCCTGAACGTGGAATTGGTCGTATTGGGAATATTCAGCCTCAGACCTTTGGAGAATTAGCCCAACATGTCAAGCAAGTCTTTGGTCTAGATAGTCTTCGATTGGTGCATTATCAAGAGACTGATTTGCAGAAGCCTATTTCAAGAGTGGCCATCTGTGGTGGTAGCGGGCAGTCTTTCTATAAGGATGCTTTAGCTAAAGGAGCGGATGTCTATATCACTGGTGACATCTACTACCACACTGCCCAGGATATGTTGTCTAATGGCTTGCTAGCATTGGACCCAGGCCACTATATCGAAGTGCTTTTTGTGGAAAAAATTGCAGAGCTTCTTAATCAATGGAAAGAGGAAAAAGGCTGGACAATCGATATTGTACCTAGTCAAGCATCGACCAATCCTTTCCACCATATCTAGTTAGAAGGTGAAAACAATGAAAAAAGTTGCCATTATCGGAGCAGGGATTGTAGGTGCAACAGCTGCCTACTACCTCTCTAAAGAAAGTGACCTAGAAGTAACCGTCTTTGACCATGGACAAGGTCAGGCTACCAAGGCCGCAGCAGGAATTATCAGTCCTTGGTTTTCCAAACGCCGCAATAAGACCTGGTACAAAATGGCGCGCTTGGGGGCTGACTTTTATGTGGATTTATTAGCTGATTTAGAGAAGTCAGGACAAGAAATCGACTTTTACCAGCGTTCGGGAGTCTTTCTCCTGAAAAAGGATGAAACTAAGTTGGAAGAACTCTATCAACTAACCCTCCAGCGTAGAGAAGAATCTCCTTTGATAGGGCAATTAGCCATTCTGGCCCCAGCAATAGCTAATGAATTATTCCCTGGCTTGCAGGGATTTGATCACTTGCTCTATGCTTCTGGTGGAGCGAGAGTAGATGGCCAACTCTTAGTGACTCGTTTGCTGGAAGCCAGTCAGGTCAAGCTAGTCAAAGAAAAAGTGACTCTGACACCTTTAGCATCAGGCTACCAGATTGGCGAAGAGGTGTTTGATCAGGTTATTTTGGCGACGGGAGCTTGGTTGGGGCACCTGTTAGAGCCTTTAGGTTATGAAGTAGATGTTCGTCCCCAAAAGGGGCAACTCCGAGATTATCAACTTGCCCAAGACATGGAAGCTTACCCTGTTGTTATGCCAGAAGGGGAGTGGGATTTGATTCCTTTTGCAGGTGGGAAATTATCCCTAGGAGCTACTCATGAAAATGACATGGGATTTGATTTGACGGTAGATGAAACCTTGCTTAAACAAATGGAGGAGGCAGCCTTGCCTCACTATCCAGTCTTGGCAGTAGCGACTTCAAGAGCTGAGCGTGTGGGAATTCGTGCCTATACCAGCGATTTCTCACCTTTCTTTGGGCAAGTACCTGGCTTAGCAGGTGTCTATGCTGCTAGTGGACTAGGTTCATCAGGCCTCACAACGGGTCCTATCATTGGTTATCACCTAGCTCAACTGATCCAAGACAAGGAGTTGACCTTGGACCCTCTAAACTACCCAATTGAAAACTATGTCAAACGAGTAAAAAGCGAATAATACTCAATGAAAATCAAAGAACAAACTAGGAAACTAGCCGCGGGCTGCTCAAAGCACTGCTTTGAGGTTGTGGATAGAACTGACGAAGTCAGCTCAAAACACTGTTTTGAGGTTGTGGATAGAACTGACGAAGTCAGTAACATATATATGGCAATGCGACATTGACGTGGTTTGAAGAGATTTTCGAAGAGTATAAGCATTTTACTGAAATTTTAGCCTCCCCTCTAGGATGGCAAATGACATTCCCTATCAAAAATGGT
The DNA here is from genome assembly GCA_963518035.1 of uncultured Streptococcus sp. Taxonomy (GTDB): domain Bacteria; phylum Bacillota; class Bacilli; order Lactobacillales; family Streptococcaceae; genus Streptococcus. The sequence continues at coordinate 6,666 of CAUQIK010000033.1, forward strand.
AAAATAAGAAAAAATAATCCGAGAATCGAGGAAAAAAGATGCAAGAAAAGATTTTGGTAACGGGTGGAGCAGGTTTTATCGGAACCCATACTGTTATTGAGTTAATCCAAGCAGGTCATCAGGTTGTTGTGGTGGATAACCTTGTTAACAGCAACCGTAAAAGTTTAGAAGTTGTTGAAAGAATCACAGGAGTTGAAATTCCTTTTTATGAGGCAGATATCCGTGATACAGATACCCTTAGAGATATTTTCAAACAAGAAGAACCAACTGGTGTCATTCACTTTGCTGGTTTGAAGGCTGTTGGCGAATCAACACGTATCCCTCTTGCCTACTATGACAACAATATCGCTGGAACTGTTAGTCTTTTGAAGGTCATGGAAGAAAACAACTGTAAAAACATCATTTTCAGTTCTTCTGCGACAGTTTACGGAGATCCTCATACAGTGCCAATCTTGGAAGATTTCCCACTTTCAGTGACCAACCCATATGGCCGCACCAAACTCATGCTTGAGGAAATTTTGACAGATATCTACAAGGCAGACTCAGAATGGAATGTGGTCTTGCTTCGTTACTTTAACCCAATCGGAGCTCATGAGAGTGGGGATTTGGGAGAAAATCCAAACGGTATTCCAAACAACCTCTTGCCATATGTGACGCAAGTAGCCGTTGGGAAATTAGAGCAAGTGCAAGTGTTTGGAGACGATTACGATACGGAAGACGGAACTGGTGTTCGTGATTATATCCACGTCGTCGATTTGGCCAAAGGTCACGTTGCAGCTCTGAAAAAAATCCAAAAAGGTTCAGGTCTCAATGTCTATAACCTTGGAACAGGTAAAGGCTACTCAGTTCTTGAAATTATCCAAAATATGGAAAAAGCAGTGGGACGTCCAATTCCTTACCGCATTGTAGACCGTCGCCCAGGGGATATTGCAGCCTGCTATTCAGATCCTGCAAAAGCCAAAGCAGAACTGGGCTGGGAAGCAGAATTAGACATCACCCAAATGTGTGAAGACGCATGGCGTTGGCAAAGCAAGCATCCAAATGGATTTGAAGACTAAGATGGTGATGTCAATCATTGTCCCCTGTTTAAACGAAGAGGAAGTACTTCCTCTTTTTTATCAGGCTTTGGAAGCTTTACTTCCAGATTTGGAAACAGAAATCGAGTATGTCTTTGTCGACGATGGATCAAGTGATGGGACTTTGGAACTCTTAAAGTCCTATCGGGAGCAAAATCCGGCAGTTCATTATATTTCTTTCTCTCGAAATTTTGGCAAAGAAGCAGCTCTCTATGCAGGCTTACAATATGCGACAGGAGATTTGGTGGTGGTGATGGATGCAGACCTTCAGGATCCTCCTGGTATGTTGCTTGAGATGAAAGCCTTACTAGACCAAAATGCGGACTTGGACTGTGTTGGAACACGGAGAACTAGTCGGGAGGGAGAACCCTTCTTTCGCAGTTTCTGTGCTAATCTCTTTTATCGTCTTATGCAAAAAATTAGTCCAGTAGCCCTGCCGTCAGGTGTCCGTGATTTTCGCATGATGAGAAGGTCTGTAGTCGATGCCATTTTAAGCTTGACCGAGTCCAATCGTTTTTCAAAGGGGCTCTTTGCCTGGGTCGGCTTTAAAACCCACTATCTGGACTATCCAAATGTCGAAAGGCAGGCTGGCAAGACCAGTTGGAGTTTTAGGCAACTCTTTTTCTACTCCATTGAAGGGATTGTTAATTTTTCAGATTTTCCCTTGATTATAGCCTTTGTGGCAGGTCTCCTATCTTGTTTTATTTCTCTGCTTATGACCTTTTTTGTTGTGGTTCGGACCCTCATTTTGGGCAATCCGACATCCGGTTGGACCTCTCTGATGGCTGTTATTCTCTTTCTTGGTGGGATTCAACTCTTGACCATTGGGATTCTCGGCAAGTATATTAGTAAGATTTATCTAGAGACTAAAAAAAGACCACTTTATCTTATCAAAGAAAAAAGTGACCTTCCTGATCTTACAGAAAAAAATAAAGAGAAAAGACTATAATTTTGCATGGAAATATGCTAAACTAGAAGGAGTGGAACGTTCTTATCGATGTTAGAGTTAATCTTTAATCAAGGCACGTGTCGGACAGTTTCTAACAGCTTCTACGACGTCCTGACTAGGAGAGATTTCTTTTTCTAGTTGGTCAGGGTCATCGTAAAAACGCACGATTCCATTATCGTGGTAATCAAATAAATCAGAATAAGTTTGGCAAAGCCCACAGGCGATGCAACGTTCAGGTATAAGTGTGATTTTCATATTTATATTGTAATAAGAAAAGTAAAAAAAAACAAGGAGTAAGGTATGGCAAAAGAACCGTGGCAAGAAGATATTTATGAGAATCAAGAAGAAACAAGATCAGAACGTCGTAAGAGAGAACAAGGTGGAGGAGTCGTTGCTAACCGTATCTTAACTATCTTAGCAAGTATTTTCTTTGTGATTGTAGTCGTGATGATCATTGTTCTTATCTATCTTTCATCGGGTGGGAGCAATCGCACGGCAGCCTTAAAAGATTTTCACGATTCTGATGCAAATGTAGTACAGATTTCATCTTCTAGTAGTTCAGAGCATGCATCTTCTAGTTCAGAGGAGAAGGTAGAAGAGTCATCTAGTAGCTCAGAACATCCAACTGATCCAGAAGGAACTACAAAAGTCTTAGCTGGAGAAGGAGAAGCAGCCATTGCCGCTCGTGCAGGAATTTCGATTGCTCAGTTAGAGGCCTTGAATCCTGGCCATATGGCTACAGGATCTTGGTTTGCTAATCCAGGTGATGTTGTCAAAATCAAATAGGAGTTGATATGAAAACAATTCAAATTGCTATTGACGGCCCAGCTTCAAGTGGTAAGAGTACGGTCGCAAAGATTATTGCTAAGGATTTTGGATTCACCTACCTAGATACAGGTGCTATGTATCGTGCAGCGACTTACATGGCTCTCAAGAACCAATTAGGAGTTGAACAAGTTGAAGAACTCTTAGACTTATTGGACCAGCATCCAATCAGCTTTGGGCGCTCAGAAACTGGAGAACAACTTGTCTTTGTAGGAGATGTGGACATTACTCATCCTATTCGTGAAAATGAAGTGACCAATCATGTTTCGGCTATTGCAGCAATTCCTGAAGTACGAGAGAAACTAGTTTCTCTCCAACAAGAGATTGCCCAGCAAGGTGGGATTGTCATGGATGGTCGCGATATTGGGACTGTTGTATTGCCACAAGCAGAATTGAAAATTTTCCTAGTAGCTTCGGTAGATGAAAGAGCAGAGCGCCGTTACAAGGAAAATATTGCTAAGGGAATTGAAACAGACCTTGAAACCCTAAAAGAGGAGATTGCTGCGCGTGACTACAAGGATAGTCATCGTGAAACTTCGCCTCTCAAACAAGCAGAGGACGCTGTCTACCTTGATACAACTGGTTTAAACATTCAGGAAGTAGTTGAAAAAATCAAAGCAGAAGCTGAAAAAAGAATGTAGATATAGAAAAGCCGATAGATTGATATCGGTTTTTTCTATATTTGTCAAAATGCTGATTTTAGGGTATAATAGTTGCTGTTCGAGAAATTTTGATTTTCAAAGAATAGTGAATGATGATAAGGAGAAACCATGAACAACTTACCAAATTGCCCAAAATGTAACTCAGAGTATGTCTACGAAGACGGTGCCCTACTGGTTTGCCCAGAGTGTGCTTATGAGTGGAACCCTGCTGAAGTTGCAGATGTAGAAGAGGGCCTTGTTGCTATCGATGCCAACGGAAATAAATTGGCTGACGGTGATACAGTAACTCTCATCAAGGATTTGAAAGTAAAAGGTGCGCCAAAAGATTTGAAACAAGGGACGCGCGTGAAAAATATCCGCATCGTAGAAGGCGACCACAATATCGACTGTAAAATCGATGGCTTCGGTGCCATGAAACTCAAATCAGAGTTTGTGAAGAAAATTTAAGCATGTCAAAGAACTACAAACTTACATTTTATAGCCGTATCTTCTTGTTTCTAGCGGCTTTTACGGGAGTTTATCTTGAAATCGCCAAGCATGGTGGATTTGGGATGTTGCTCTATTATACGGTTCTGTCCAACCTTTTAGTCGCGATTTTTACGCTCTATCTCCTAAAGGTTATGAGCCGTTTAGGTGAAAACTGGCAAAGATCAAGTCTCTTGCGCTTAAAAGGTGGAGTCACTATGAGTATCATGATTACCTGTGTGATTTACCATTTCCTCTTAGCGCCCATTGCGACTAATTTCTATACCCTAGAAAATTTCCTTTGCCACTATATCGTTCCCCTCTGGTTTTTAGCAGATACCCTCTTTTTTGACAAACAGGGTCAATACAAGATTTGGGATCCAATTGTGTGGACGATTTTACCCTTGCTGTATATGATTTTTGCTCTTTTTAATGGCTTGGTACTGAAACTTGATGTTCCTAATTCTAAGGTCAGTCCCTTCCCTTACTTCTTTTTGAATGTGAACAAGGGTTGGGATATCGTGTTCAAGTGGTGTCTGATTATCTTTGTTGCCTATATGGTGGCGGGATTTATCTTCTACTTGATCAAGCAAATCAAGAGAAAGTCATCCTAAGACACAAGGGATTCATTTTCGAGTTTAAGAAGGAGTCTATACAATAAAGAGGCTTCTTCTTTTCTTGCTTGTTTGATAACTATCAAAAAGATAGAAGATTAAAGAGAAATATAGAAAGAGATTTCATGAAACAATTTTTAGAACGGGCCAGTATTTTGGCTCTCTCCCTCGTTTTGATTACATCCTTTTCCATCTCGAGTGCCCTGCCAGCTATGTTTGACTATTATCAAGGTTATCCTAAGGAACAAATTGAGCTCTTGGCGAGCTTACCTTCCTTTGGAATCATGATTATGTTATTACTAAATGGTTTCTTAGAAAAAATATTTCCTGAGCGCTTACAGATTAGTTTGGGATTGCTAATTTTATCACTGAGTGGAACAGCACCCTTTTGGTATCAAGCCTATCCCTTTGTCTTTGGAACACGGATTCTTTTTGGTTTGGGTGTTGGGATGATTAATGCCAAGGCCATTTCCATTATTAGTGAACGCTATCAAGGAAAAACGCGAATTCAGATGTTAGGGCTACGCGGTTCTGCAGAGGTTGTTGGGGCTTCTCTCATTACCTTGGCAGTCGGTCAGTTGTTGGCCTTTGGTTGGACAGCTACCTTCCTAGCCTATAGTGCTGGATTTTTGGTGCTGACCCTTTATTTGCTCTTTGTCCCTTATGGAAAAGAAAAGAAAGAGGTCAAGAAAAAAGAGAAAGAAGCAAGTCGCTTAACTCGGGAAATGAAAGGCTTGATTTTTATCCTAGCTATTGAAGCAGCAGTTGTAGTTTGTACCAATACAGCTATTACCATTCGTATTCCAAGTTTGATGGTGGAAAGAGGACTTGGAGATGCCCAGTTATCTAGTTTTGTTCTTAGTGTCATGCAGTTGATCGGGATTGTGGCTGGTGTGAGTTTTTCTTTCTTGATTTCTATCTTTAAAGAGAAACTGCTCCTCTGGTCTGGTATTACCTTCGGCTTAGGGCAAATTGTAATTGCCTTGTCTCCATCCTTGTGGGTGGTAGTGGCAGGGAGTATTCTAGCTGGTTTTGCCTACAGTGTAGCCTTGACGACGGTCTTTCAACTTGTCTCTGAACGAATTCCAGCTAAACTCCTCAATCAAGCAACTTCATTTGCTGTTTTAGGCTGTAGTTTCGGAGCCTTTACGACTCCATTCGTTCTAGGTGCAATTGGGTTACTAACTCACAATGGCATGTTGGTCTTTGCCATTTTAGGCTCATGGTTGATTGTAACCTCTATCTTTGTCATGTACTTACTTCAAAAGAGAGCTTAGGATTGGTTTCCTAAGTTTTTCTTTTTGTGAATTTTGTACCCAGACAATATTTGTTTTAGAATCTTGTTTACAGATTATTTTCTTGATAAAATAGAAGTTATGACAAGATATAAAGCAACTATTTCCTATGATGGTTACGCCTTTGCTGGTTTTCAGCGCCAGCCTCATGCGCGTAGTGTTCAGGAAGAAATTGAAAAAACCTTGACCAGGTTAAATAAAGGGGAAGCCATTACTGTTCACGGTGCTGGTAGGACAGATAGTGGGGTTCATGCCCTGGGACAGGTTATTCATTTTGACCTGCCTTATCAAATGGATGAGGAGAAACTCCGTTTTGCTCTAGACACTCAGTCCCCTGAAGATATTGATGTGATCTCAATTGAGCTTGTGGCGGATGATTTTCATTGCCGTTATGCTAAGCACAGTAAGACCTATGAGTTTATCGTGGATAGGGGTCGTCCCAAGAATCCTATGCGCCGTCACTATGCCACTCACTTTCCTTATCCGCTCGATGTGGAACGTATGCAGATTGCAATCAAAAAGCTAGAGGGAACCCATGATTTTACCGGTTTCACAGCCTCTGGGACTAGTGTAGAGGATAAAGTTCGCACCATCACAGAAGCTAGTTTAACAGTTGATGAGACAGGTCAGTTTTTGACCTTTACCTTTTCAGGAAATGGTTTCTTGTATAAGCAGATTCGCAATATGGTGGGGACACTGCTCAAAATCGGCAATAACCGCATGCCAGTAGAGCAGATTGACCTCATCTTGGAGAAAAGGGACAGGCAACTTGCAGGTCCCACTGCAGCACCAAATGGTTTGTATTTAAAGGAGATTCGTTATGAAGAATAATCGTATTTTAGCACTTTCTGGAAATGATATTTTTAGTGGTGGTGGTTTGTCCGCGGATTTGGCTACCTATACCTTGAACGGCTTGCATGGCTTTGTAGCAGTGACTTGTTTGACATCCTTGACGGAAAAGGGCTTTGAAGTCTTTCCAACTGACGATACCATTTTTCAACATGAATTAGATAGCTTGCGTGATGTGGAATTTGCAGGGATTAAGATTGGTCTTCTACCAACTGTCAGTGTTGCTGAGAAGGCATTGGACTTTATCAAGCAACGCCCAGGAGTGCCTGTGGTATTGGACCCTGTCTTGGTCTGCAAGGAAACACACGACGTAGCTGTAAGTGAACTCTGTCAAGAGTTGATTCGCTTTTTCCCTCATGTCAGTGTGATTACGCCTAATCTTCCTGAAGCAGAATTACTAACAGATCAAGAGATTAAAACCCTTGAAGACATGAAAACTGCAGCTCGGAAATTGCATGACTTAGGAGCGCCAGCAGTCATTATCAAGGGAGGCAATCGCCTTAGTCAGGACAAGGCTGTAGATGTCTTTTATGATGGACAAAACTTTACAGTCCTAGAAAATCCTGTCATCCAAGGGCAAAATGCTGGTGCAGGTTGTACCTTTGCCTCAAGCATTGCCAGTCACTTGGTTAAAGGTGATGAACTTTTACCAGCAGTAGAAAGCTCGAAGGCTTTCGTTTACCGTGCCATTGCACAAGCAGATCAATATGGAGTAAGACAATATGAAGCAAACCAAAACAACTAAAATCGCCCTTGTATCCCTATTAACCGCCCTTTCTGTGGTTCTAGGCTATTTCTTAAAAATTCCAACACCGACAGGTATTCTAACTCTTTTAGATGCGGGTGTTTTCTTTGCGGCCTTCTACTTTGGTAGTCGTGAAGGAGCTGTAGTCGGAGGACTAGCAGGTTTCTTGATTGACCTCTTATCAGGCTATCCTC